>NZ_JBTMXA010000010.1:0-172702 GCF_054489545.1 Mesorhizobium sp. A556 | reverse complement strand
GGGCCGCAGCAGAGCGCTGCCGGGCATGATTTTCGGGGGTTTGATCGACGTTTCGGGCCATTGGCGCAGGCTAGGGCATAACGAACGATAAGGCAACATTATCATTCTTTTGTTATGCACGACAGGCGGTGCGGATTATTGCATTATAGGTAGCAGAAAACGCACAATCGATTTAGGCTGGCCTCCATGATTCGCGCCGTCCTGTCGCCCATTGCCTCGCCCCCTACACCGCGCGTGCCTGCCTGGGCACTTCCCGTGGGGTCGGTTTCGAGCGACGTTGACGCCGCTTTCTGCGCCGGCGCCGCCTTGACTTCACTCGATAATCTGATCCGATCGGACCCGGTCTGGGCCGGGTGCTGGCGCCAGCGCCTGGCGCTGAAAAGCGCGGCCGGTGCCTGCCGCCTCGCCGGCCGTAGCGAAGACGAAGCCGCGTTGCGCGATGCCTGGCATTTGCGCGCAGCCGGCGACAATGCCGGCCCCGCCGGCGCCATTTACGGCGCTTGGCGGCACTTGGCGTCGCGGCCGCCGCGACTGGATGCCGGCACTTTGGCAGAGATCGTTGAATTGCTCGGCCTGCGCTGGGACGAGATGTTCGCTGCAATTCCCAACGAGATCGATGCCCTAACCTGCTCCGGACGGCCGGCCCCTTTTGCCGCCGCGGCAATCGCGGGCCAGATTGTTGCCCTGTCGTCGGGTGCCGAATTGCTGGCCTGGTGGTGCGCCGATCTGGTGCTGGCGCAAAAGCTGCGCTGGCCGCGACCGGTGCCGCTGCTGATGGCTCAGGTTTTTACCCCGGTTTTTCGTGCTGAAGGGACACGGGGTTCGGGGAAAAAAATTCGGACGGGCGCGGAAGAATTTGAAAGGGCAGTATGTATGGCCGTGGCGCAGGGATCGGCCGAGGCCTGCCGACTTGCCGGTGAAATCGACCGGCGGGCGCAACAAATCATGGCGGTGGCGCCAAAACTGCGCGCCAAGGGGGCAGGCGAGGTGATCCAAAAACTGCTGGACGACGATGCCGTGCCAGGCTCACTGACCACGAGAAATCTGTCGCGCTTCGGTTCACGGCGTCTGTTCGAGCGTCTGCAAAAGTTCGAGGCGGTGCGAGAATTATCGGGCCGTTCCACCTTCCGGCTTTTTGGGCTGTAACGATGGCAGAACCGTTCGTCCGCCGAAAGGAAAATGCTGAGTTGGCATTGCTGGACATCGAGCTCGAGCACCTGCCGCCGGAGCTGCGTTGGCGCGAATGGCTTTTGCGCGTCGAGGCGGTGATCTTTGCTGCCGGCACGCCGGTGACCCGCGAAACATTGGCGCGTGTCGTCGGCAAAGGCTGCAACATCGATCTGATCATCGGCGACATTCGCGCCGAACTCACTGGGCGACCCTACGAACTGGTGTCGGTCGCGGGCGGCTGGCAGCACCGGACCAGAAAAATCTATTCCGACGCAATTCAAGCGGCGACGGGGCAGAGCACGGCAGAATCTCGCGCGCTGTCGCAGAGCGAGACGCTGGTTTTGATGTGCATTGCCTATTTCCAGCCGCTCACCCGCGGCGAGCTCTCCAGCTTTTTCGGCAAGGAGGTTTCGCGCGACACCATCGGCGCGTTGCGGTCGCAAGAGTTCATCGCCTCGGGGCCGCGCAGCCCGACGCCGGGCGCACCCTACACCTATGTCACCACGAAGACCTTCCTCTCCCACTTCTCGCTCGACACGCTGCGCGACCTGCCCGACTTCGAGGCCCTCGAAGACGCCGGCCTGCTGTCCAAGGAAAAGCTGCTCGCCGGGGACATTCCCGTCGGGTTGGCGGGTGACGATGAGGGCGATGAGGTGGCCTGACACCAATGTCATTCTCGACGAGGCGATATGGGCTGTTCATCCTAGCCACCACGGCCAACATAATCAGGAACTCTCGTCGGCAGCGCCTGATCAGGGCGATCTCAGGCTTTATCGCTAGGTGCTCTGATAGCGACATCGTGCGTGGTTCCGCACGGCCCTGAACAGGCGTGAAAGATTAGACAATGAATGCCTTGGCTCTGTCCAAAGACGGCGACCGGATCGCACTTTAGGTATTCGCTGTCATTTGAAGTCGCATGAGTTCTCAAAGCAGTTCATGCGAGCTATGCTTCAGATGGCCGGCGGGATGAATAAGATGAGACTACGCTTCAAATGGGGTGTGACAGTCGCCCTAGCGACGGCGTTAAGTATTGCCGCTGCCGCAAATGCCCAGGACTCTCAATATTCTGCGCGCCAGGTTCAACAGGCACTTACGGATGGCGGATATGATTTAGGGGCCGTGGACGGGCTTTGGGGGCGCCGATCCATCACTGCGCTTAGGGCCTTCCAGAAGGCACGCGACCTAGCCCAGACGGGTATAATGGACGATGCTACGATCTCCGTGCTTTTTCCACCGCCCAAGGTGTTACGCGCGCCGCTGCCTTCCATGGGAACAAACTTACCTGCTCCCGTTTCTAGAGTACGTACGGACCTCCAGACAGAGACAGCGCCAACGGGCATGAAAGATGCGGAAGCTCCGGAAAGTCTCGGCAACGCTGACCAGGCACCGGTTGTTCAGCCGCCGATTGATAGAGGGGCGCGAAAATCTGACCGCCTGACACTCGAGCCGAACGAGTTTGACGGGCTGGCGTCTTCAACATGGCGCTTGATCTATACAGCCTTGCTCGGAATTGCAGCCGCCCTCTTTTTTCTACGAAAGGGCAGAAAAAGGCTAGCCGGGGACGCGGTTCAGAGCCACTCCGGCACCAAGAACATCGAACCTGATTTCGACTTCGGCTTGGCGGGCGGCAGTGGTAGGCACAATAACTTCGTTCCTAACGATCCCATCGTTTCGGCCCATGTTGCCACCAACAGGCCAATGATTGGACGGAAGCCTGCTTTATCACCGGCCGTTGTGGCGTCTCTCGCCGATCATGATGCCGCCGTCCGGGACTTCGTCAGGCGGCGCGGCCCTATTATTCCTGATACCGTCGCGAAGGCCGATGCGCCGCGGTTCGACTGGCTACCGGCACCGCAGCTACAGGCGTCTCGGTCTTCGCCGGCCCGTTGGCTTCCCGCCGACGTATTAACGACCGTTGGGGCGACAACCATTCCTGGCGGCCTGATTTACGTAGGCAGTCATTTGCCGAAGCGGGGCAGACCATTTGAGACCGAGAACTGCCTGATCGATCCGAAACTGGTGGTTGCCAGTCAGGGTGATCCTCTCGGCCAAACGATGGGTTATTGGCCGTCTTATTCGAACATTTCGCCTACGGCCCGCAAGTCTTATCTGGACTGGCTTGCTGGTTCGAGATCCGATCTCACCACCTATATCGGCTACGTATTTCTCTATTTTTACGGCCTCGAACGTCGCCTCATGCTAGAGGAAAAAGCTGATGACGCCGGCGAAATTGTTGCCGAAGTTCGCCGCCTGCTTCACGTGTATGGGGGGAACGGTTCGTTCAAGCGTTATGCCGGAGAACTCCTTTCGGTGTATGAGCTGAAATCGGCGCGACTGCCGGAAAAGCTCTACCTGGAAGTCGAAGAAAACAGCTACGAAATCCCGGTGATGTTGAAGGCCGCGCTCGGCATGCGCATTCGCAGCGGAGAAGCGATAGAGCCGGATCTCTTGTTTGCCTACGTCATTGCCGATCCCGAGACGAGGGTCCGGACGCCGGCGCGACGGGCACAAGCCATGCTGCGGGAGTTGTTCGCGGACGAGGTGGAGAAGCGCTATCCGGATGGCGTGCGGGTTTCGGCCGCGCGTGCCCGAAAACTGACGATCAACTATCGTGCCTGCAGCGGGTCGTTCGATCTCGAAATCCATCCTTTTGGCGGTGACCTGCCGGATATTACCAACCGTAGCGAGCCGATAACCAGCGCGCGCCGCATCTTCGACGAGTGTACGGATCGGCTGGACGATTACAGCCGCATGCTCGGCCGCTCCGAAGGTTTGAAGCCGACGCTTGCGGCAGTGGCCAAGCTCCCTGTGGGTTTGCGCGTCAAGAATGCGGAACAGCTTGCCGATCGCCCATTGGGCAGGCTCGAAGAACTGGCAGACAATGGCACCCCGGTCTCCATCCAGGACCTCGCGGAGTTGACCGGAGTGGGATTCGACAAACTGGCCGCGCGGGCAAAGCAAAAGGAACTTTCGGGAATGCTTGCCGCGTTTGGGTATGGCCATACCGCTGATCCTTCTTTTTCTTTCAGGACAGCAAAGCTGGACGAAGTGGCGATCGTCTTTCGCCTGGAGTCTGAAGCTGCTGCCGATCCCGAGCCCGGCGAATACTACCGTCCTCTGCAACTTTCGATCATGCTCGGTACGGTCATCGCTTTTGCCGACGGTCACCTCCACCCTCTTGAGCGACGCAAGCTGCTTGACAGGATCGAAGGGGTGCCCGACCTATCGATAGACGAACGCGTCCGTCTCGAAACCGAGCTCAAAGTTTGCGAACTGGACGCCAGCCGCGTCGCGGACTGGATCAAACGCATAGGGGACGTGACGGAGGCCCGTCGCGAAGACCTTGCCGACGAACTGGTAGCGGTCGCTGCGGCGGATGGGGTCCTCCACGCGCGAGAGGTGTCTCAACTCGAGAAGCTCTTTAGGCGGATGGGGCTGGATGAGACCTCGCTTTACTCTCGTCTGCACGGCAGTCTTGCGCCGCAGAACATACCGGCGGACGCAGGTGACGAACTTCCGCTTATCATCCCTGCCGGAAGCCAGCCGGCGGCCACTCCGATCCCGCCAGCGCTGCCAAAGGCTTCGGTGACGCACATCAACATCTCGCGTCTCGAATTGATCCGGCGCGAGACCCAAACGACGGCCAGTGTACTGGCCGACATTTTCTCGGAGGAAGAAGAGCCACCGACGGAGCCCACACCCGTGGTCGAAGAAATCGATGCGCCCGATGAGGACGTGCGCTTCGACGGGCTGGAGCGGCGTTACGGCTGGCTTCTTTCGGAGTTACTTGGACAGGCAACGTGGACGGCTGGCGATTTCGAGCGTCTGGTCCGAAGCGCAGACCTGATGCCGGGAGCGGCGAAGCAGACACTAAACAACTGGTCGCTAGACGCCTTCGACGAACTCGTTCTCGAAGGCGACGATCCGATCGTCGTCAACGTCGGCCTGTTTCCCGAGGTTGCTTCCCGGCCTCCATCCCTTGCCGTCTCTATCGAAGGAATCTCCGCATGACCCCAAAAAGCTCAGCCATCAAACCGAGAGATCGAGACACGATCATCAGCGCCCTGCGCGCCGGCGTGGTGCCGCGCATTGGCCTCCAGCACATCCAGGTGGGCCGCCAACGCGAGATCGAAGCGCTGATCGAGGACATAGAGCGGATCGGCAATGGCGGCTCGAGTATTCGTTTCGTCATCGGCGCCTATGGTGCGGGCAAGACTTTCTTCCTGTTTCTCATCCGGCAAATCGCGCTGCAACGTAAGCTCGCCGTCTGTCAGGCTGATCTCTCCCCGGACCGCCGCATCCACGCCACCGGCGGGCAGGCGCGTACACTCTACGCAGAGCTTGTCACCAGTCTTGCGACGCGGACAGCACCGGATGGCGGTGCTCTCAGAAATATTTTGGAAAGCTATATCCAGAAAGCGTCGGAGCACGCAGCCTCCAGCGGAATGAACATCGAAACCGCTATCAAGGAGGGCCTCGGCGGTCTTCGCGAGATGGTCGGCGGCTATGATTTCGCGACCGTCATCGCCGCCTATGCGCGAGGCTATGAAGAAGGAAACGGTAATCTGCAGGACGCCGCGCTGCGCTGGCTACGCGGCGAATACACCACCAAGACGGAGGCGCGAGCTGACCTTGGCGTGCGCAGCATCATCGACGACGCCTCGTTCTATGATGGCCTGAGACTGCTCGCCCGTTTCATAAGGCTTGCCGGTTTCGGCGGTCTGCTGGTCTGCCTGGACGAACTCGTGAACCTCTACAAGCTGCAAAGCGCGCAAGCCCGCAAGCAGAACTACGAGCAGATTTTGCGTATCCTCAATGACGTGTTGCAAGGCACGACGGAAGGCATCGGCTTCATTCTCGGCGGGACGCCGGAATTCCTGCTCGACACGCGGCGCGGCCTCTACTCTTACGAAGCCTTGCAGTCCCGGCTGGCCGCGAATAGCTTTGCCGGCAACGGCCTCGCCGATTATTCCGGTCCGGTAGTAAATCTGCCGAACCTGACGCCGGAAGAACTTTACCATCTGCTGGAACGGCTGCGCGATGTCTTCGCCGCCGGCGACCGGGAGAAATGGCTGGTGCCGGATGAAGCGCTCCAGGCCTTCATGGACCATTGCGCCAACCGCATCGGCGAGGCGTATTTTCGCACGCCGCGCAACACGGTGAAGGCCTTCGTCGATCTGCTCGCGATCCTGCAGCAAAATCCCGATGTCGATTGGAAGGGACTGCTTGGCACGGTCGACTTCATGGAAGATCGGGGTGGCGCTGGCGACCAGCCGATCGACGACGCTGAAGACAGCCCGGATGACGAACTTGCAACGCTCCGCTTTCGATAAGCTTTCCGAGCCGGTCAGGCGCTGGATATGGCAGCAAAAATGGCCGTCCCTGCGTGATGTGCAGGAAAAAGCCATTCCGGCCATCCTCGCGGGCGGCGATGTCGTGATCTCCGCGCGGACGGCCGCCGGCAAGACGGAAGCCGCCTTCCTACCGCTGCTGACACGGTGCACCGACCGCGCGGGCAGCGCGGATGGCTTTGCCATCCTCTATGTCAGCCCGTTGAAGGCGCTGATCAACAATCAGCATCGGCGGCTGGAGAGCCTGTGCGAAGGAAACGGCGTTCTCCTGCATAAATGGCACGGCGACGTATCGGCGGAGGCGAAAGCGCGTGCGCGCAAACGACCGTCCGGCATCGTACTGATCACGCCGGAATCGCTGGAGGCGTTGCTTGTGCGCCGGGGCAGCGAGGTTTCACGGCTATTTGCCCGCCTGGATGCTGTCGTCATCGATGAGTTACATGCCTTCATCGGCACCGAGCGCGGCATGCAACTGCAATCGATCCTCACCAGGATCGAGGTGGCGACAGCGCGCGACCGCATCGACCGTATCGGGCTTTCCGCGACACTCGGCGACATGTGCCTCGCCGCCGAGGCGCTGCGGCCCGGCGGCGGCGCCGGCGTTACGATCGTGGTGGGCGAGGACGAAGGAAACGGTGTCCGTTTGCAGATCAGGGGGTACGTGCTGGGCGGCGCAGACGAAGGCGATCCTTCCGCAGTGGCAGACGACGGCGATCCTCCCGGAAAATCGGCCGAACCTTTTGAACGATCGACCGTGCCTGCGGCCTTGGCGGCTGATCTGTTTCGTTTCCTGCGCGGCCAGAGCAATCTGCTGTTTGCTGGGTCACGCGCCAATGTCGAGGTCTACGCCGACAAACTGCGCTCGATGTGCGACGAGTCGAGGCTTCCGAACGAGTTCTTCCCCCATCATGGCAATCTCTCGAAGGCCATGCGCGAAGAGGTGGAAATACGGCTGCGGGATGATCCGCGCCCGACCACGGCGGTCGCGACCACAACGCTGGAACTCGGGATCGACATCGGCGATGTGGAAACCATCGCACAAATCGGGCCGGGCTTTTCGGTCGCCTCGCTTCGCCAGCGGCTTGGGCGTTCGGGCCGTCGAGCCGGAAAACCGGCAATCTTGCGGATGTTTGTTGTCGAGCAGCCTGTTGGCAGGGGAGGCGATCCCATTGACCGGCTGCACCTGGGCCTTGTTCAGTCGATCGCCATGGTGGAATGCCTTCGGGAAGGATGGTGTGAACCGCCACTGCCGGCCGGATTGCATCTGTCCACTCTCATCCATCAAGTGATGGCGCTGATCCTGCAGACCGGCGGCGTAAGTCCGCCCGCCGCCTGGAAGGTACTGTGCGAGCGTGGTCCGTTCCAGGCTGTGGATAGGGCACTGTTCGCTGAGTTGCTTCGATGCATGGCGTCGCCCGAAAACCAGTTGATCGAGCAATCCCCGCAAGGGCTGTTAATGATCGGGGAGAATGGCGAAAAAATCACGGAATCGTATGAATTCTATCCTGTCTTCGCCACGGAACGAGAATATCGGATCATTCACGAAACACGCACGCTCGGCACCTACCCGTTGAGTTCGCCGGTCGCACGTGGGGAAACGATCATCTTTGCGGGGCGTCGTTGGCGGGTTGTCGAGATCGACGATCGTGCCCGCGTCATCACCGTCCTGTCGACGCGTGCCGGAAAACCGCCTTATTTCAGCGGCAGTGGAGCAGCCATTCACGATCATGTCGTGGAAACGATGCGTAGGGTTCTCGCGTCTGCCGAAGCCTATCCCTATCTCGATCCTGTCGCAAACCAACTGCTGGATGAAGCACGGAAGGCGTTCCTGGACATGCAGCTGGATCGCCGCTCGATCATCGCGCATGCGGAAGGGGTACTCATCTTCCCTTGGGTCGGAACCCGGAAGTTGCAGACCCTGTCCCTGGCATTGCTGGCGCGCGACTTCAAAACATCGCATTTCGGGCATGCCGTCGTGCTTCAGGAATGCGGGGTGGAGAGCGTGATGGAAACGCTGGAGGACATCGCCTGTGCGCCGCCACCAGATGGACGGACACTCGCCGCGCGGCTCGCGCAGCCCGCATTGGCAAAGTTCGACGAATTCTTGACGAAAGACCTGATGACATTGGTGACGATTGCGGAGAGGGTCAGTATAAAGGATTTACCTCGGATAGCCGCCAACGCGCTGGGAGACTATACGAAGCCCGAAATGGCATAGTATCCCTAGATTTTACGTTGCATTGCAAACTGCGCCAGCGACCGTCGAGCTTGCGGACGCTCATCGAGTTTCGGACCCTTCCGTGGCGCCACAGCAGATCGATCATTGTAGAATCGACCAGGCCGTCGAGCACATCGATTTCGTCTTGCGTTTGGAAGCATTTGACCCGGTCGGCCTATGCCGACATTATCCGTGCGGCCGTCGGTGGCAATGAGCGCGCGAGTGATCTTTCGCAGTTCGAAGTCCCGATGCTGACTGCAGTAGCCTACTTCCAGCCGATTACCCGTGCCGAACTGTCGGCCTTCTTTGGCAAGGAAATCAGCCGCGACCTGATCGGCGCTCTGCGCGGCGCCGGCCTGATCGCGTCGGGTACGCGCAGCCCGACGCCGGGCGCGCCTTATACCTACGTCACGACGAAAGACTTCCTGCTCGAGTTCGGCCTCGACACGCTACGCGATATGCCGGGCTTTTCCAATCAGGCGGACGATGATGTCGACGTCATCGGCCATGAATACGATGCAGCCCACCGGAGATGGGCGGCTCGTTCAAAAGAACTGACCAAATCTCTTCCACATGGCTGATCGTCACGACCGTGAAATTCAACTGAAGAATGAACATGCGGCTAGATTGCCCGTCGTGCCGTCCCGAAATTATTGAGCGAACCACGTTGTCCATTGCTCTCCGATGATACCTGGCTCGGTAAAGGGCGCATCGGTTATTCCTGAAAGTCAAAAAGGTCTGGCGTCTCATCGTCACGGCGGCGCGAAAGTCCTTCGCCGAGATGCATGCACGCGTGCTTGACGCGCCGCAGGCCAACAGCTGCCCCGACATGCAACCAACCTCCGTTCCTCATGTGAATGCTACGGATCGGCACACCACACGTTGGGCACGGGTGGACATAGCTATTCGATCGCTGATCGACTGCTTCGCAGAAGACACGGGTCTCACGGACACGGGTCCAGCGACCAAAACCGATGCGGCGGGTATGTTCTCGGCGTTTAACCCAGCGGCCAGGCATTACAGGCCCCTCCTATGTTCGACGTGACTACCGGTCACCTCTTTGCGGACATAAAATCCGTTTGGTATCGCCTCCTGAACCAACGGGACGTGTGAGATCAGGCCCACGGTGCGGTTTTGACCGACGAGGTGTGTCAGCACCTGCAGGACGATATCCAGTGTGCCAGACTCATTCTCGGTGTCGAGCGAGCCGAAGCCTTCATCAATGAAAATCGTATCAAGGCGCACCTTGCCAGAGAGGCTTTCGACCACGTCCGATAAACCGAGCGCCAAAGCCAGTGCTGCAATGAAAGTCTCACCTCCCGACAGTGTCGATGGTGAGCGTGCTTTTCCGGTGTGGGTGTCAAAAATGTTGATTCCGAGTCCACGGCGTGCTCGGCCACCCATTCCTTCAAATTCGCGTTGAAGCGTGTAGCGGCCGGACGTCATCGGTCCGAGACGCTGGTTCGCGGCGATTAGAACCTGATCAAACATCGCCCCGATCGCGAAGGTTTCGAGGTCAAGCCGTTGCGAATTTTCCGCATTGAACATGCGCGATAATTCACGCAACGGTGCCGTTTCGGCCTCAAGCTGCTTGATTGATTCAAGAGCTTTCGAGATAGACTGATGAAGTCTCGTCAATTGATCAAGCTGGTGCTTCGCGCCGGCAAGCACGCTTGTCGCCGCATGCAGCGCCGCCTCGGCAACTTGAACACCTGTCTCGAGCGGCACTAGGTCCGGCCGCTCAAGACCGACGATCGCCGCCTGCGCATTCTCCAGTTCGTGTCGGGCAACGCCGAGGGCGTGGTTATGGTCCTCGATAAGCTTCGTATCCTCGTCGATGGATACAATCCATATCTTGAAAGCCTCGTACGTTTCCGTTGTGAGCCCTTGCTCACCCAGGCGTGCCTTGAACGCAATGTAGGCCCGATCGCACCGCGCAAGCGCTTCGGCGCAGCGCTCTTTGGCGCCGACCAGCGCAGCTTCTGCGGTCAATGATTTCTCGCGCGCGACACTCGCAGCATTTTCTGCAGTCTCGATCACCGTCCTACGGGCCTGATGCTGGCGCTGAACATTATCTTGTTCACGTTGCAGTGCCTCAATCTCGCGTAAAGGCTCCGGAATGCCTGCGAGTGATTGGACCAAGCGATCGCTAGCGATTGCTTCTTCCTGACGTGCCGTATCGCATGCGGTCCGAGCCGCATTGAGCAGCAGGGTCTCTGCGGTGATCGTCTCTTCGAGTCTCGTCAAAGCAGCTTCGGCAGTCGGGATATCGAATGGCGCACCAAGGCTGTTGATCTCGATCTTGAGAAACGAGAATTCGGACCGTAGCTCCGTAGCCGACCGCGCGGGCTTTTCTGCTTCCGCCAAGCGCACCGAGCGTTCTGTGGTAGTCGCTTCCGAAGACGAAAGCTCACGTCCCTTACCTGCTTCTTCGGCTTGGGCGCGCTCGAACTTCGATCGGGCATCTCGGAACGCTTGATCAAGTCCGGCGTGCTGCACGTCACCTGAAACAGGGAAAGGGTGCTCCGTCGAACCACACACGGGGCAGGGTTCTCCAGAGGTCAGTTTCCCGGCTAGGTGGATCGCCTGCGCCGCGGCGAGGTCAGACTCCGCCTTTTCAAAGGCAGCCCGGGCGAGATCGGTCTGTGACACCGCTACCTGATGATCCATACGGCGACGTTCAAGAATCGTCCGTGCATCGGCAAGCCCTTTTTCGAGTGTTTCGAATGAAGCCGCCACCTTACCTAGAGTTTCCAGCGCATCCTGTTTAGCGATCAGCTGAAGGCGTTTGACTTCGGTCTCCCGTGCTTGCCTCAGCCGCAGCTCAGCATCGCGTTTCGATTCCATCAGTGTGATGAGCGACTTATCCTTGGATTCCAACTTCTGCGTCGCAGCCGTGAAAGCCGTGCGTGACGTCTGTACCGTCGTCGCCAAAACGATCGAGGCATCAATGATCTGGCGGTATCGATCGAGTGTCTCACCTTGGCGCGCAAGCGCCTCGATTTCGCCCTCCCGCGCCTTCTCGTTAGCTAACGTCTTAGCCGTGGTCTGGGCAAGTGTCTCGGCGATTTTGGTACTCTCTACCGCTTTGACTTGCAAGCTTTCAGCCTTGCGGAGTTCACTTTGCATCTCGCCAAGCTGACGATGGACGTCAGTCATCGCCTGGGCACGTTTAGCGTTGGTCATACGCTGACGAACGAGCTCGATCTTCTCCTCACGATCCAGCACTGCATTTAAGGCCTCGGCAGAGGTCTTAGTACTAACAAACAAAGCCTCGCGCTGACGCCCGGTTTCAAGTTGCGAGCGCTCGTGAGTGAGAGCTGTCTGGGCCTCCTTCTCTCTCCTGGTTTGCTGGACGATCATTGCGTCAGCCTCGATAACGCCGCTGTTCAAAGCTTCGACGCTTTCAAACCCCTCGGCCTCCAATCGGCCGGCACAAAGCTGGCGATCGTCACGGATCTTGCGTTGAACGGTGATTGCTTCATCGAGGAGCTTCGCGGAGAGTTGCCGATAGAGCGACACATCGAAAAGCTCGCGTAAGATCGCCACGCGGTTCTCGGTCTTGGCAGTGAGGAACGCTTCGAACTTGCCTTGCGGCAAGAGGACGATCTGCCGGAACTGATCGGGGCCATACCCGAGGAGATCAACAACGGCGTCGCGAACAACCCCGGTCTTGCGTTCGGCAACCACTCGGCCGCAGTTCGCCTCTGAGATGTCGTCGACTTGCAGTCCACTGGCATCGAAAAGCCAAGCTTCATGCGGATCTCGCGTATCGCCGGTGCCGCGCTGCTTGGGGCGCGTCTGATCGGGCCGACGACGGATAAGGTATCGCCGATCACCGACATCGAAGACAAACTCGACCTCGGTCGGCAATGTAGAATCCGCGTGATCCGAGCGAAACGAAGCCGGGTCCTGGTCGGATTTTGTCGCTTCGCCGAACAGCGCAAAATGCATGGCAGTGAAAATCGTGGATTTGCCGGATCCCGTTTGACCGTAGATGCCGAACAACCCAGCAGTCACAGCGTCGCGGAAATCGACGACCTCCCGGCCGGCATAGGGCCCGAAAGCCTGCATTGTGAGCCTGATGGGCCTCATGTCGCGGCCTCTTGTTGCTTGAACTCGTGCAGAGCAGAAGAGACAAGCGGAAGCTCCGCGGTGGATAGGCGCTCGCCGCGGACCTGCTGGAGAAAATCACCGATCACATCCATCGGTTGAGAGGCTCTCAAATCAACAGATTCGGCGAGCGTCGTATGGATAGGGCGTTCGTCGCGGGCGTAGGTGAGCTGGCAGGCGTGGGGATAAATCTCCCGCAACCGCTTCATAGGATCGATTCGCGGCACTTCGTCCGCGAGGATCACCTTGATGATATCGTTCGACGGCGCCCCAGCGAGGAGATCGTCCAGGTGTCCTCGCAATACGCACACAGACCTAAGGGGAACGAAGGGTATCATCGTGATTACCGCTGCGCGATTGGCATCGAGATCGACAAGGCACATGGACTTTTCAACGCCCGCCTCGTCGAAGCCGAAGGCGAGAGGAGCACCCGAGTAGCGAATATGATCGGCGCCTGCGGTTTGCGGGCGATGGATGTGACCAAGCGCAACATAGTGCGCTCCTTCAAATATGTCCGGCAGCACCGTCTCTATGCCGCCAACACGAGCGAGGGGACGCTCGCCCTCACTCGTTTGTACACCTGCGACAAAGGCGTGTGAGACAATGACCCAACGAGCGCCATCTGGTAGGTGATGCCTAGCGGCCGCAATCTGTGCGCGGATGACGTGTTCTGGCTGCGCGATTGACTCGTCCAGGTAACATTCGCGCGCGGCATATTCGTAAGCGAATGGCAGGGCAGAGAACGCAACGGGCCCGTACTCATCGTTGAGGACCAGCGGGATCTCGTCCGAATAAAGCGGGCCGCGGATCAACGCGCGCCGAACATCTGTCATAACGGCCATCGCGCCGATCCGGTCGGCGGAATCGTGATTTCCCGCGATCATGACGAGCGCCGTTGTTGTTTCCACCGCGATCCGTGTCACAAACTGATTGAACTGTCGCACGGCAGTGGCCGGCGGTGACGCTCTGTCAAAAATGTCGCCAGCGATGATTAGTACGTCTGGTTTATGGACAAGGACGGCAACGACGATCTGATCGAGTACCGCCTGGTGATCGGCTTCCAACCCAAGACCGTTGAATTGGCGACCTAGATGCAGGTCAGCCGTATGAAGGATCTTCATTGCCTCAGACCATCTATTTTTTATACGTGTAATTCGTAGATGGACGCCACCTTCGAGTCAAGCTAGATTCGCCGGGTGATGATATTCGACGATCTCAAACATGCGCAGCGCGAGCGCTTGATTTTTCTCGACCGCTGCTTGACGTGGCGAGGCATGGCCAATCGACGCGATCTCATCGAGCGCTTTGCAATTTCGCAGGCTCAAGCCGCGCTAGATTTTCGGCTTTATCTCCTGCGCGCAGGGGAGCACGGCCCGCTGTACGACCCAGTGCGGCGCGCCTACTTTGCCACCCCCCTGCACCGGTCACTTGCGCCTGCGCGGACTGCAGAGGCCTTCCAGGACGTTTTCCTGGAGAAGACCGCAGGTCTATCGAACGTTCTGCCTCAGCCAGAAAGGCGCGCAGATGAAAACATCGTCGCCCAGCTCTACCAAGCGTTGGTCGCGAGCGAGGAGGTATATATCCACTACGCCTCAATGACCTCGGCCGACAATGATGGCCAGTGGATTGCACCTCGCCATTTTTTATCAGACGGCGAGAGCGTCTATGTCCGAGCCTTCAGTTATAAGCATCAAGAGTATCGGAACTATCTGCCGATCCGCATTGGCGACAGCGATCCTTTCGAGCGAAGATTCAGAAGTGATCAGCTACCCGTCGATCAAGAGTGGGCAACCCGGGCACGCGTGTGGCTGCGGCCCAAGTCAACATTAAACGAGCAACAGGTCGCGGCTGTCAGGCGCGAGTACGGGTTCGAGGGCAAGTTGCTCAGCATCGAAACGCGGAAAGCGCTCGAATTTTTTGTTGCGCGCCGCTGGGGACTCAACCTGCCGGGAGCGCGCCTCGAGTATGTGCGCACGGATTATGATCCAAATTAGCCTGGACGAGGAGAATTCCGATATGGAGCCGCTTTCCCGGACCAAACTCACATCCGGTAGATTTTGCCGCGTGATACCAAGGCCATCGGCGGGTTTGCGCCCATTTGTCGCCTTCCTAGGCGCCTCTATGGCTTCCCCATAAGCTACCGTAGATTCAGGCATGTAATTCTGCAGATTGCGGTGCCTTCTCCTAGAAGAAGCGAAAATGTCACCATCTGCTGAGCAATCGCCTGAAGCGCATCGACCCTCAAGCAAGGTCGGCAGATTTTCCCGATGAGATCGTCGAAAGAGAAGGCATTCATTTAGTGATACCCGCTGGCCTGCCGTCCAAAAAGCACGATCATAACTACCGGACTTTGCCAAAGGCATAATAATCATAACGATTTGAATTGTCGTTGACACGTTTCTTAAAGATGATTCTGTCAGCATCAATGCGTCGTAGTTCCTGGTTCATGGAACATTAGCGGGAGGTCTTTAGGTGCTAGAATCGGCTTGCAATACTTTTCTCTATTTCGGATTTTTGACGCTGTTGGCAACGAGCGCGAGTGCACAGCAGGACGATGTCATGCTGGAATTGGCAAATCAGCCTGAGTTCACCGAACGATTTGCAGGAAATACGCAGGTTAATGGTCAATTTCTGTCCGGATTGGCTTATGCGTCGAGCTTGAACAAGCTGGACCTCAAACAACTCCGTTTATCGTATTCTCACCCGCTTGATGCCACCGCTAACTCGGTTTGTGTACGGATAACATCGGATGACGGTCGCTATTGGGCCTCCAATTTGTATCGCGCCAAAGGTAGCTTCAACATTGCCCCAAGGGTGCCGATCCCAACATCTTATGAAGAGCAATTGAAAGCTTACGATGCCAGCAGCCTGCTGGTCCTCGCGATGTTTTCGGAAAATTGTAATGAGGCATCTGGAAAAACCTACGTCCCAGGAATGCTCGGAGACAAGAAAGAAGATGCCGAACTCATCGCTTCGGTGAATGTCAGCCAGAGCAAGGTAAGCGCTACCTTGTCGGATGCAGACGGAAATATTGTTCAAAAAGTGAAATGCAAGAAACCCGATGGCGGTGCAAAGGTGACGTTTTCTCATCTGTGCCGCATACCTGCGAATGCAATTACGAAGCAAGGCGACTATAAATTAGCTATCGGTGTCCGTGGTCTAACTGGCATGGCTACGGAGCAGGAATATGCCGTTCACCTGGAATAATCGTCTTCGATCACTGGCGTGGGGGCGGGTCGGTATTTCCTTCCTGCTCGCAGCCGTACTCTCGGCTTTAGCCGTCCTTGTGATCCATATGGTTCGCGATCCCCAGACCTTTGCCATCATTAATGCTCGCAGCGAAGTGCTGAGCTACAACGTTTTCAACCCCGAACTCGCGATCATTTACGGCTCTGGTCTGAAGATCAGCAGCTGGCCGGATGACCGCGGGGTGAGTAGAGATGGCCAATGTGTCGGCGGGGCGATCATCCCGGATGTGATGTCAACCGTCACGTATCAACGGATTGAAAAGAGCGTCATACAGATATCCATCGACGGGAAGGGCGAGCATCGTTCTGACCAGAACAGTGTCGCTGGCTTTGATGGCGAGTTGGTTCTCTATATGGATGCTGAGTGCGGGGACCTGGTTTCAAATCGCTTTCCGATATGGGGACCAGGAAAGATCGGTTCTGCTTTCGCGATGAGAAGCGACGGCCCGGGGCCAATTCTATTGTCGGGGTCCCTGGACGTCTTTGGCCGCACGATCGATCTTGGGCCATTTAGAGGCGGAGCCATGTATCCGGCCACCCAACCGCTTACGATCCCATCGGGGGGCTATATCGAGAGCCATCGACCAGGTGACGGGGGGCAATCGTCGAACGTGGCGGCCGAAGATACGGCATTGTTCGGATATGTTTCATTGTCCGATGAAGACGGCCTCGGTGTTCATGTCACGACTGAGACTCCAGAGCTTCAGATATCCACCCCTGGTGTTAAGGAAAATACAAACCGAATTGAAATCGGGCTCTTTGCCCAGGTGCTTAATGATCCAAACATTTTGGCGATTCAGCTAACCTTGGTTCTCTTGGCGTTACTATGGCCCATCAGCATGAGCGTGGTGAGTTTGTCGCTATCCCGCCCGGAACTTGAATCGCAAAATGACGACCCACCCTCAATTGAATTGAACTCAACGCCTCTGGATATCGATCCTCCTGTGCAGAGCGATCTGGATAAAAACGGATGACAAATTTCAAGGCCATCCTTCTATCGTGCGTGCTGACATTTGGATTTGTCGGCTTGGCGTCGGCCGAGACCATCCTGCTGTCCAGAGGCGACGATACCTTTGGACAAGGCTGGCTGTTCCTGGATGCGTCGGGAAAATGTATGGTGGCAACACCCCGACACGTTCTTGAAACATCTGACGGCAAGCTATCCACGCCGGATTTGCTGGACAGCTTCAATCGGATCCACGTTACCCACTCCCCTGTGGGGGCCAATGATCCTGATTTGGATTTGGCGTTCATCTCTGTCGGCGGGCAGATAGCAAAAGATGGCTGCAGCCGTGACAGAATACGATCGACCCCATTGCAACCAATTATCGACGGCATCAAACAGGCCGAGCTAGGCATCGCAACACCGACTGAAAGGCAATCGATATCTGTCGCTCTGCGTGCGGTGTCACGCGACGATTCAGGTGGCGGAGTAATCGCATTGGCACCCGTCGATCCTCAAGTCAGCTTCCAAAAGGGCATGAGTGGGGGAACGGTCACGCATAATGGACGGCCAATTGCGATGCTGTTCGAGGTCGATACCGAAGAGGGCATCGGAATTGCCATGCGGTATGATCTGATTGCGTCAGAATTGCAAAAACTGAACTCGACACCTCAGTTACCCGAAGCCGCAGAAAATGCATCTGCGAAGAATTTGGTGATCACACGGGGGCGGATTACAGAGAAAGATGCTGGTCTAAGTGCCTTTATCAATGGGCAATCGGCACTAGAAGTTGCACCCGCACCCGACAGAGTTGTTTTTTTGCTGGATGCCGAGAAGGGAACTGTAGTGAAAGGGGTGCAAATTCAGGGTGAGGGCCTGAGCGGCAACGGGAGCCTCATCATCGAAACAGCGAGAGATAATGGTGGATTCTCACCAGGCGTCCGATGCCCTCTCACTGACGATCTAGCGTGCAACATGGCAACTCGCCGTGCGACCCGGCTACGTGTAACTCTGACGGGCCGCGAGGACGTTCGCTACAAAATCCATCGGTTGGAAATTATCGAAGCGGCTCACTAATCAGCCGCTACAGTTGGCTTGTCCTGGTCGAAGAGATGGAGCGCTACAGGAAATTGAAATCCGCCCGCCATGTCGCATGATGCGAATCCTTTAAGGGTGAAGGCGCTGTAATCTAAGAATTCGAAGCTGCAGTGTATAGCAGTATTATTATTATTAGGTCTGACATCCGTTGCAATGTTGATCAATCCGCCACGGATGCTGCCTGTTCCACCATAAATTTCCTGGTTGTTCTTTTTTGGATTATTATTGAGCGATTCTATTTGGAATTCTAGATCCGTATTTGCTGGATATTCGGATGAAAAGCTGAATTGATAGCCAATTCTGTTCAGGAATTCTAAATAGTCTCCGTGGGATCTATAATATTGATCCTTAGCTTTCTGGTCGTTTCCATCAACAATATTCTTGACTTCTCCAGGTAATTCAGCGGAGACAATGAACGTTCGGAAGCTTGCAAAATGCGCTCGAAGAGCCAGCGAGCGCACATTGGGATCATCAACTTCAAATGCCGTCCTGATTGCCAACTGAACTTCTGTTGCATTGCCCTTCTGCAGGATTTCCTCCAACTGCGCCAAGCGCATCAGCGGATCCGGGTCATTGATTGCGTCAATGACAGCCTGCAATTCTCCATAACGGGCGGTCACGTCAGCTCGGGCCGAGGTTGTGATCGCAACAGCCGTTGACGCAAGCACAGCGGCGATATTACGTATATTCTTGACCGATAATGACATTCTTCTTGCCCCCAAACGCCAAATACAAACCCTGGATACTTTATTGGAGGCTAAGGCGTTAATTTTCAAATGACAAAACTCAATCTCACCCGACCAGGGCTTGCAGCACACGCGACTGATGTGAATGAGAGCGTCAGTGCAAAAACCTACCACGGTAACGCCGGGATAGTCCCTGCGCGGGCGGCGTAAAAGCCGGCCACCTATTCCTTCTGCTACACGAGCAGGAGGGTTGGGGATCTATACCGTGGAACTGTATCTGAAGGTTCGTCTGGCCTGTTCTGAAGGAATGAGCCGGCGTCAGGCTGCAAAGCATTTCAATATATCGCGCGATAGCGTGGCCAAGATGATGTCGTATTCGACGCCGCCCGGCTATCAGCGCCGGGCACCGGTACGACGGCCGAAGCGGGATGCGTTCGTTGCGACTATCGATCACTGGTTCGATGAGGACATGAAGGTGCCGCGCCAGCAGCGCCATACGGCCAAGCGGGTGTTCGACCGTCTTCGGGGCGAGTGCCGGTTCACGGGCGGCTACACGATCATCAAGGATTACATGCGCGAGCGGGATCAGCGTCGCCAGGAGGTGTTCGTGCCGCTGGCGCATCCGCCAGGGCATGCGCAGGCCGATTTCGGCGAGGCGACGGTGGTGATCGGTGGCGTGGAGCGGAAGGCGAATTTCTTCGTGTTGGATCTGCCGCATAGCGACGGCTGCTATGTACGGGCCTATCCGGCGGCAGTGTCGGAGGCCTGGGTCGATGGCCACATCCATGCGTTCTCCTTCTTCGGGGGCCGTGCCGCAGTCGATCGTCTACGACAACGACCGGTGCCTTGTGGCCAAGATCCTGGCTGACGGCACGCGCAAGCGGGAGACGCTGTTCAGCGGGTTTCTGTCCCACTATCTGATCCGGGACCGCTATGGCCGTCCGGGGAAAGGCAACGACAAGGGGAACGTCGAGGGGCTTGTCGGCTATGCCCGGCGCAACTTCATGGTGCCTATCCCGCAGTTTGCGACATGGGATGCGTTCAACACCTGGCTGGAGGAGCAATGCCGCAATCGTCAGCGCGACAGGCTGAGGGGTGAGAGCGAGAGGATTGGAGAACGGTTGCAGCGCGATCTTGCTGCGATGCGCGCGTTGCCGGCCTCGCCTTTCGATGCGTGTGACCAGCTGCTGATGTCAAAAAAGTGATTGCATATACAACTAAACTCCGATTGAATGCATTCATGTTTGATGAGTGCATATATTTCAACACGCAAGCGCTGGGTCGGCAGCTGGAGCGGATTTGGACGAAGGCCTTCAAGCCCTTCGATTTGACGCCGCCGCAGGGTTTCATGTTGCGAGCCATTCTGGCCAAACCCGGGATGCTGCCAAGCGAGTTGGCCGATGAATTGAAGATCGCTCGAGCAACCGCAACGCGTGCGATCGATGGGCTTGAAGCACGCGAATTTGTGGAGCGCCATCCAACCAAACGAGATGGCCGTGAATGCGAGATTCGTCCGACAGAAAAAGCGCAAAAGATCAAGGACGGTCTGAACGCCGCAAGCGGTGAGATCACCAGGAGTTTGAAGGCAAAACTCGGCAATTCGGAATTCACGTCATTCGTGGAACAGGTGAAAACAATTTCGACCGATGTCGGCTGATTTTCGGCCAAATAATTGCATAGCTAACTATAGGAGAGAGAAGTGCCCATTCTTAACGTCAAAATCGGTGCCGCCCGTTCAGATCAGCTGACCGGCGAGATCGTGAAGCTCCTTACGGATCTCACGTCAAACATTCTCGGCAAAAACCCAGCGGTCACGGCCATCGCTATCGACTACGTTGACGCGCGTGACTGGTATGCCGCTGGCAAAAGTCTCGCAGAGCAGGGAAAGTCGAGCGTCTATTTCGACATAAAGATTACCGATGAAACGAACACGAAGGCCGAGAAGGCTCGCTACGTTCAAGAGGCGTTCGATGGATTCTCGCGTCTCCTCGGCGATTTACACGAGGAGAGCTACATCTACGTACAAGACGTCCGGGCGGATGCCTATGGCTTTGGCGGCAGGACTCAAGAGTGGCGATATCATAATTCATCTGCATGAAGGGCCTCCCCACGCGCCGGCCTGCCGACTGCATCCATAGCCAGATGGCGCGGAACTCCACGAAGCCATCATCGAAGTTGCCAAGGAAAGGTGGAGACAGGCCTTTTGGGAAAGCCTGCCGCCTGATCGGTAACCGGGTAGAGGGGGAAGGCTGGGGGTTGGTCGCCGACTGGCCTGATCCTAGACACCATGTCCATGATCACCAGCCCTCGGTCTGCCGCTTGTAAGCCTCAGCCTTCGGATCGATGACTTTCACCGTGGCCTCGCTACCGCAACGGCAGCGGAATGTTTTGCCTACCCAAGCGCGATCCCGGTCAAAACGGCTGAGTTCCAGGAATTCATCGCGGCTGCAGTTCGCGCAGCTGCAGCGCAGTTTGAATCCAGCGTCGATGACGTCGCCGAAAGTTTTCATGACCGTCACGGTACGGATTTTGACACGCGGACGCGACCAGATATTGGTTTATGGTCACAAGCCACCCCCAGACGGTGTGTTGCCCAGGGGGTTGCATGACTTTGTTACTGACAGAGATCACTCACGTGATCGGCCACCACTTCGAGACTATCCATCCTGCTTGCTCCCGCATCACCGTCCCAATCCTTCGCGAGCCGGATAGCAAATACGTCCTTGGAGAACATGGGGACAAAGTTTCCGCCCCAGCCCAGCATGGTCGGATAATAGAAACTGCAGCCGTTTCTCGAATCCATGTGGCCACGCCAGAATGCCTTCCGATAAAATGGACGCTGCGGATCACCCGTGTGGAGACCGACGGGCTTCTCGGCTGGCTTGAGATCGGCAAGCATCTCTGTGTTCAAAATCTGCTTGTCGCCGAATTTTCCGCCGTTCTGGTATAGCTTGGTGATCTTCACGAGATCGCTGATTGTCGGGTAATACCCGTAAGCCATCAGCGGTTGGTCATTCTTGGCATCAGGCTCGATCGTGCGGTTGATCGGCGCGTAGTGGATACCGATCGGCTTGTAGACTTCTTCCTTGAGCATCTCCCAGATATTCGCGTACGGCTCCCCCTTGCTTTTCATGTAACGGGTCATCGCCTCCCCGATCAGGAACATATCGTCGTCACGATACCTGGCAACCTTACCAGGGCCCCAAGAATACGGTTTCGTTGCCTTGAGCGTTGCCTCGATCTTCCCCTCTACGGTTTTGGCTTCATACCAAGCGTAGTAGGGGTCTCCGAAAGGATCGCTGATCTGGTACGGCTTCTCTTCCTGCGGTCCCCAACCCATACCGCTTGCCATGTTCAACATGTCGCCGAAGGTCGTCTTTTCCCAACCCGGGACGTCCTTGGCTTCGGTGATGTAGTCGACGAGTTTCTCGTCGAAGACACTCGGCCCGTATTTCTCAGCAAGGCGAAGCATGGCACTGGCGTTACTGGCCGCCTTCGTAACTGACCAGACGCCGAACCTCTGGCGGTCGCAATATGGAAGTTCGCCGGCCCCCGTCGGGCACGATTTCAGGTAAAACGTCCCGTCCACCCCAATGCCGTCCATGACGATTTCGTCGGCATTGATATCGGAGTCAAACGCCTCGACATACTCCTTGCCAAATTTCGCCTCGAGATCGGCCCAAGTACCCAGCTTTTCGGCATCGGCAACAGATTGCGCGTATGTAGCCTTGACCTCGTCCTCGTTCGCTATCTTGTCGGTGCTGAGAGCCGCGTCAGCCAAACCAACTGCCGTGAAATAGTCTTCGATGTAGAAGGGAGCCGTCTCCGTCAGCACTTGAAAGCGAAGACCGGAGACCTGGCCATCTTTGTACAAGAACATGGCAACGCCATTGTGGGTCTCGCCCTCGATCGAATGCATCAATGAAAACGGAAACGATGCCCGCGACCAACCGGCATCGCCGGGTTCCGACCAAATCTTGCCTGCCTGTACGATGATGTCCCAATACGACTTCCCGTCCGGTGTCGATCCGTAGCGCAGCACATCCTGCGTTGTCGGCACCAGATCGCCTTCATGCGTCACGAACGAGAGCACGGCAGCCGGGAAAATCGCCGGGTCCTTTCCCATCACGTCATTAGTCTTGAATTTGGCAGGCTCCGTCGTCATCACCGTTTCGGTGAGAGAGATGGTACCCGTGAACGGCGCATGCGCGTCCTGGGCCTCGGCCGATGGCAGGAACGACGAGTTCTGAACGATTCCTGAGGGCTGCTGATCACTCGTGAGGTCGGCAACCGTCAGATCGGTTCGATCCGCCGCGTAAGAAACCACTGGCCACCACAAACATGTTGCCAAAAGTGCCGCCTTGAATACCCGCATACTTCTCTCCTCGTTTAAGCTCCCGCAAGGGAAGGCTATCAGCGAAGGGAGACCGTCGCTTTGCGTTCTGCGAAATCCAGTTGACGATTCCAGAAGATGGTCCATCGATATGGATTATGATCCGGCACCGTCCCCATATATGGATTTTGACACGGTCGCGACGTCGGCTATTGCCCCGAAACCAGCGAAATCTCCTCGCCGCATGACTTCAGGATGTCGCCTGATTTCAGGATATTTATGTCGAAGGTATCGCAGAGCAGGTTTTCCTCGGAGACGATCTTGTCATCGATAAGGACCGTCACGGGGCACTTATTGATGTTGCAGTACATGCGATCCGGAAACATGGACGCTTGAACGAGTCGCCCGTCTTCCAGTCGGACTTCCCCCACGAATCCGTAAATGCGCTTCTCCTCACCAGGCATGATGGCGTCTTTATAATATTTGCCCCATAGCCTTTTCAGCAGCGGGTCGTCTGCCTGACGCTCCTCGGTTTTCATCTCGATAAACTCCCGCGGCGCAGGTGCGGCACCGTGTTCCTTGCAGGCCCCGTCAGCTTTCGCCTGGGCTTCCTTGTTGCCCTTCACGACGCCGACCCGTCCTTTGCGGTCACCGAGAGCGGTGACAACAAGCCTGCTGCCCTTGTTGGTCCCAATCCTGACGGTTGCCGCACAAGGGCGTCCGCCCTCGGCTAGCGTCCATTCAATCTTCGGACCGTAAACCTTGCCTTTGCCGCCGACCGTGAGCGGCTCCTCGTCAGCATTGTACGGTTCGCCACCTATCTCGTCGTCGAACCATCCTCCCGCCTCCCCGAACATGGGCACGGCGCGGCCGTCGAAATAATAGAGAACGGCATTTACCTCATTCGGCCCCTTGCATGCGTGGATGAATTCCTCCTGCCGGAGGTCGATCGACCTGCAATCTTTGACGTCGGTATATGTGCGCTCAAAAGCCGAAGCGTGAGGGACAGCCACCCCAAGCGCGATCCCGGCCACAATCGTGCCCGCCAAAATTTTGAACATGATGTTCCCCTTAGTCCCCCGATTCTTTTCAGAACCAGAACGTTGCCCCAAAACCCGATCCCAAAGTTGTCACAAAATCGGGTTAAAAAACGATCATCAACGCCTCGACGAACTCGACGTCGAACTCATAGCGGTTGCCCAGATCGCTGACCCATTCGTCGTTTTCATCCCGTTTGATCAGGTCGTCTTGAATGAGAGGCAGCGCGTGCACGGCTTGGCAGCCGCGCTATTCTCACAGGGTTTTCAGCTGAAATTCTCGTCGTTGCGACCTTGGGTGATCAGGCGGGCGCTGCGCTGGTTGCGTACGTATATCCACAGCCAGTACAGCGCGACGCTTATGGTCGCCGCGATGTTCATCGTCGTCTAGGATTTGTTCACCGCCATGCGCGGCGCGTTCGACAGGCCGACAAGGCAGCGGATTCACCCGCGAATTCCCCGATATCCAGCTCGAGATCATCGCCGAGAACGGTTTCGTGGACATCGTGTCGTAGCGCTACGATGCAGGCGTGCAACTGGGTGAGCAGCTCGCCAAGGACATGGTGGCGGTTCGCATCGGTCCGGATTGGCGCATGGCCGTAGTGGGCTCACCTGAATACCTCATGGGTCGACCTCTGCCGAAGACGCCGCATGATCTGACGGAGCACGTCAGCATCAACCTGCGGCTGCCGACCTATGGGGCCACTACGCCTGGGAGTTCGAGCAGGAAGGGAGGTGCCTGAACGTGAGAGTCGAAGGCCAGCTCACTTTCGGCAGCAGTACCCATATCCTCTGTTGCAGGGTCCGGCCTAGCCTGCATCCCCGAAGACATAGTGAAGCCCTACCTAAAGTCGCGCCAACTCGTCCGGTTGCCCACCTTCGACGGATCTCACCTCTACTATCCAAGCCGGCGTCAGAACTCACCTGCATTCATCAAGTTCATCGAGGCACTACGCTTCCGCTCATAGTACGCGGTTCTCTAGCGGGGAGGCGATATGATGCTCAGGCTACATGCGGGTGTGGACTTTGTGTCCGCTTCTGGCAGCTAATCGTGTTGGCTTGACGTCCGAAATGGGGGATTGCCGAATGGCTGCTATCCGCACAGTAGGTCCTGAAAGCGGATCGTCTGTAAGCGGCCCCAATGCAGTCGTTCCAGAACATGCCTCCGACTGGCCGCTCGTAGCGCAAAAGAGACAGGTGGCGAAGCGAAAATCAATCCCGTTGCGCCGCAGCGTTCATGTTTCGTATTCGAAAAGTCGCATAAAAGGGCATTCGGGATTTATCCAATTACCCGCGATGGCAACTGGTCAGCGTCGTCGTCGGTAAGACCGCAAAAAATATTTGGAAACTAGAGTTATAATCCCTACGATCCGGTGATCCGAAACCGGCCTCTCAGACAATCGAGCCGCGCAGCGCGCTCAACTTAGCAGGATTCAGTTTGGCCACTGTGAAGTGATCAGATCACAGCTTTCTCGATAAATGGTCGGTTCTCGATGATCCGCTGGTAGCCGACTTCCGACAGATCGAGGGTGCGGAAACCGCCGTAGACAACAAGCTCGGCCACGCCGCGTCCAACCGCAGGTCCCTGTTGAAGTCCGTGCCCGGAAAAACCGTTAGCAAAGAAGAAATTGCGCACCTCTGGGTGCGGGCCGACAATCAGATTGTGATCGAGCGTATTGAAATCGTAGTGTCCGGCCCATTGGTTAACGACCTTGATCGCCTCGAAGGCTGGCGAACGCGCGGCCAGCGCCGGCCACACGATATCTTCGAACTCCTCGTATCGAGGCTCGAAATCGTCCCAGTCGACACACGGGTCTTCGACAGGCGTCGCGCCGCTCAAGAAGAAGCGGCCTTCCGGGCGGCAGAAGACGCCGGATGGGTCGATCATCAACGGCAGGCGGCCTTTGTTGACAGCGGCCGAGCCCTCTGGCGATTGCGCGCAATCGAAGACGAACAGGGTGCGCTTGCGCGGCTCTACTGGAACGTCGAGACCTGCCATGCGCGCTGTCAGCGCGGCACGGGGCCCCGAAGCGTTGACCACGGCGCCGGCTGAGACCACAGTTCCGGATTTCAGGGTCACATCCGTGATGCGGGCGCCTTCCCGGCCGATGGCGATAACCTCGTCCTTGATGTATTCGACACAGAACGACTTGGCCTTGTTCCTGAAGCCGTACATCAGGCCCGTGTTGTTGAACCAGCCTTCGCCAGAGCGGCCGTAGGAGGCAAGAACGATGTCGCCGGCATTCAGATGCGGGAACGAGGCAGCAAGTTCGTCGCGCTGCCACAGCACCACGTCCGCGCCGCAGGCCCTCTGGACGGCGTGGTTCTCGCGCAGGGTCTGAGCCTGTCCTTCGGCGCTGGCAAGGAAAAGATAGCCGCCTTCATGGAAGGCGAGGTCGGGCTTGTCCGAGCCCACCTGCATCGTCTCTGCGAAGCTGCGGATGAACTCTGTGCCGAACTGGCTGATCTTTACGTTTATGGGGTTCGAGAACTGGTTGCGAATGGACGAGGACGAAAGCGACGTCGACGCCTTCGCATAGGTAGGGTCCATTTCGACGACCAGTATCGATCCGTTGAAGTCCGGGTTGATGGAAAGGAAATAGGCGACCGCTGAGCCGATCACGGCTCCGCCGACGATAACGACATCATAGCGGTCTTTCATTTCTTGGCTTCGTCATCGGGGTGGCCGAGATCGACAAACCAGCCGCCGAGATGGCGCACGGCCGGCGCGGCCGGGTCGGCTCGAGGCAGGCGGGCCTCGACATCTGCCCGATGGGGTTCGGTGCTGTCTTGCGGCATGAAGCCGATATGACCTGCCAGCCGGTTGTCGACCATTTTGTGCCGGTTGTTCGATGTGCCGAAGATGATCGAATGCGCGACGCGCGGCGCGGTCAGGCTCGCCTCGACCAGACGCACGCAATCGTCGAAGGTCAGCATCGACCAGAGCAGCCGCCGGTCGGTGTATTGGTCGAAGGACGAGAAGATGCGGCAGCACACCGTTTCGATGCCGAACTTGTCCCAGTAGAGGCGACTCAAATCCTCGACGAAGCACTTTGACACGCCATAAAGACTATCCGGCCGGTGCGGCGCGCTTGCGTCGATATGGTCCTCGACCTTGTGATAGCCGATGGCGTGCACCGAGGAAGCATAGACGACGCGCTTGACGCCGTTCTTCCGCGCGCCCTCATAGATATTGTAGCTGCCGCGGATGTTGGCGTCGAGGATGGTCTGCCAGTTCGTCTCCAGCGGCGCGCCGCCGAAATGCACGATGGCGTCGACACCCTCAGTCATCTTCAGGACGGAATCGGCATCGGCGAGGTCGCAGACGGCCGCTTCTTCGTTCGGCTGCAGGTCGGCGATCTCCGACCTGTCCGAGACCCTCAGCCGCCGCGTCAGCGGCGCGAGGCCCCGGCGCAGATGTGTCCCCAGGCGGCCGGCGGCCCCGGTCAGCAGGATGGTGTCGAAGTGCGGGTTCATGCGGTGACCTCGGCAGGCTGGAGGGCGGCCACCGCACGCCCGATGCGGGCTATGGCCTCGATCAGGATCTCGTCGGACGTTGCCGTCGAGATGCGAAAGAAGGGCGGCAGGCCATAGGCCGTGCCGGGAACGGAACTCACATGCCCTTCGGCGAGCAGATAGTCCGACACCGCCACGTCGTCGGTCAGGACGATACCCTTCGGCGTCTTGCGGCCGATCAGGTCGGCACAGCCGATATAGGCATAGAATGCACCCTCCGGCGGCGGCAGGGTCAGCCCTTCTATCTGGGCGATGCCCGCGACAACCACATCGCGCCGGCGCTCGAAGGCCGCGCGGAACTGCGCCACGCAGTCCTGCGGCCCGGTTAGTGCCGCAAGGGCGGCCGCCTGCATGGGAGCCGCAACCGAGGTGCAGGACTGGCTCTGCACCGTGTTCATCGCCTTGACGAGCGAAGCGGGGCCGGCAGCATAGCCGATGCGCCAGCCGGTCATGGCATAGGCCTTGGCGACGCCGTTGACGATCAGCGTCCGGTCCTTCAGTTCCGGGCAGGCCTTGCCGAAGGAGACGAAATCCCGGCCGTCGAAGATGATGTGCTCGTAGATTTCATCGGACAGGACGAGAACCTGCGGATGCCTAGCCAGCACCGCGCCCAACGCCTCCAGTTCGGTCGCCGAATAGACGGCGCCGGAAGGATTGCCGGGCATGTTCAGGAACAGCCATTTTGTCCGGGGTGTGATAGCCGCCTCCAGGATCTGCGGCGTCAGGCGAAAGCCCGCCTCGGCAGGGCATTCCGCGATCACCGGGACGCCGCCCAAAAGCTTCACCATCTCCGGGTAGGAGACGAAATAGGGCGACGGCAGGATTGCTTCGTCGCCCGGGTTCAGCGTCGCCATCAGCGCATTGAAGATGATCTGCTTCGCGCCGTTCGCGACCACGATGTCGTCGGGGCCGTAGTCGAGGCCGTTCTCGCGGACGAACTTGTCCGCTACTGCCTTGCGCAATGCAGGCGTACCGCCGGAGGCGGTGTAGAGCGTTTCACCGGCAAGTGCTGCCTTGTAGGTCGCTTCGACGATATGGACAGGCGTCGGGAAGTCGGGTTCGCCGAGGCCAAGATCGATCACATCGACCCCGGTCGCGCGCAGGGCTTTTGCGGCCATGGACGCCGCCATGGACGCGGATGGTTTCACCGCCGACAGGCGTGAAGCGACATGGTTCATCGATCTTCCTCCGTTCCATATCCCCGCAGCCTGTCTTCGGCCTGGCTTTCGGGGTTGCGTTTTGCCGGGTCGCCGTAGCCGCCGCCGCCCGGCAGTTCCATGATCAGCCGGCGGCCGGCCGGCACATGCTGCCAGCCCTTGGGCCGCATCTTCGTTCCATCGTCAAGCTTCACCACGCCGGCGACGCCGTCCTTGCCGCCATTGCGGCCCTTCGGCGGATGATTGATCCGATCGAACATGGCCGAGAAGTCGAATTCATGGCCCTCCATCGGCGCGATCTCGATGATCTGGCCGAGCCCGCCACGAAACTCGCCGTCGCCGCCGGAACCGGGGCGCAGTTCCTTGCGCCAGATGACGATCGGGCCGGTGTGCTCGGTCGCCTCGATCGGCATCGTATGCACGCCGGATGGAAAGGCGGTAGCCGACAGTCCGTCGAGGCCGGGGCGTGCGCCCATGCCGCCGGAATTGAACATCAGCACCTCGGCGTGACGTCCTTCTGTTGCCGTGGGCCTCACCGAAATATGGATGTTCCACAGCGCGCCCGCGCCTTCGGCCAAAATCTGGCCGGGTAGCGCCTTGGCCAGCGCGCCAAGAACCAGGTCCGGGACCATGTGGCCGAAGATGTGCCGCAGCGCCACCGGCGCCGGCCGCACTGCGTTTAGGATGTTGACGGGCGACGACACGGTGAAGAAGGCAAGCGAGGCTGCGTTGTTCGGGATGTTGGGGGCCACCACGCATTTCAGGGCATAGCAGGCATAGGCCTTGCTGTAGATGATCGGGCAGTTGATGCCCCATCGGCTCATCGGGTCGGTGCCGGAAAAATCCACCTCGACATGGTCGTCGTGGATGGAGACGGCCGCCGCCAGCCTGACCGGGGCGTCATAGCCGTCGGTTGTCAGTTCGTTCGACCAGCTTCCCTTCGGCAGCGCCTTGATGCGTTCCAGCATGGCGTCGCGGGTGCGCGAGAAGATGAATTCGCCGAGATTGTCTAGCGAAGAGAGGCCGATCTCCTTCATCATGCCGACCAACCGCCGATGGCCGACCTCGTTGCAGGCAGCCAGCGAATAGAAATCGCCGACGACCTGGTTCGGCTCGCGGACATTGGTGCGCAGTATGCGGACTAGATCGCGGTTGACCGCGCCTTTCTCCGCGAATTTCATGATCGGGATCTGGATGCCTTCCTCGTAAACCGACTTGGCGTCCGCGCCGAAGCCGCGGCCGCCAACATCGACGACATGCGCCGTGCAGGCGAAGAAGGCCACCAGTTCGCCGTCCAGGAAGGATGGCGATACCATGGTGATGTCGTGCAGGTGGCCCGTGCCCTTCCACGGATCGTTGGTGACGTAGGTATCGCCCTCGAACATCTCCTTGCGGGGAATTTCACCCATGAAATGCAGGACCGCCTCGGCCATGGTGTTGACGTGGCCGGGCGTGCCGGTGACGGCCTGTGCCAGCATCTGGCCACGCGGGTCGAACACGCCGGCGGACAGGTCGCCGGACTCGCGCACCGATGTGGAGAAGGCCGTGCGCAGCAGCGTCAGCGCCTGTTCCTCGACGACCGAGATCAGCCGGTTCCACATGACCTGCATGCGGATTTCGGCGATGTTGCTCATGCCGGAACTCGTGCCAGAACGGCTCATGCTTGCGTCGCTCATGTCTGGCTGCCTTTGCGCGTGAGAAGAATGGCGCCGTCGCTCTGGATGACGGCATCGAAGGGAGAGGTGACGACGGTGGACGTCTCGCGCTCGACCAGGACCGCCGGGCCGCAGACGCGGTCGCCGCTCACAAGAGAGTCGCGCTCGACGATTGCATAGGAAAGCGTCGAGCCGGTCTCCGGATCGAATACGGCCCGCGTGACGGTCGGCTGCACGCTGCGCTCGCCTGCGGTCAGGGAATGCCGGGCAACGGCCGGTCTTTCATCGGTCGCTCTGACCGACCAGGTCACGATCTCGATCTCCAGCCCGTCCAGCCCGTCGATGGCGCGGCCGAAGAACCGCTCGTAGTTGGCGCGGAACAGTTTCTCGACTTCGCAGGCGGCATCGTCGCCGAACGGCTTGTCGGGGAAGGGGACTGGGATTTCCCAGCCCTGCCCCGCATAGCGCATGAAGGCGGTGATCTCGCAGACGATATGGCCGTCGGTGCCGGCGCGCACGAAGCTTTCCGCCGAGGCCTTGAGGTCGGCGAGCAGGGCGTTCACGTCGGCGCTTCTGAACTGCGACAGCCGTGTGAGCCGGGAGGCGAGCGCCTCATAGCCGAAGGGCGCCCTCAGGAAGCCGATGGCCGAGCCGACGCCGGCGCCCTGCGGCACCAGGCACTGGTCGATGCCGAGTTTTTCGCACAGCCGCGCCGTGTGTAGCGGGGCCGCGCCGCCGAACGAAATCATGATGTTGTCGGAGATGTTCTTGCCGCTTTCGACGGCATGAACGCGTGCGGCATTGGCCATGTTCTCGTCGACGACCTCGCAGATGCCGAAGGCGGCGGACATGGCGTCGAGCGACAGCTTTTCCCCGACATCTCTCAGGATCGCCCGTTTTGAAGCGCTGGTGTCGAGCCGGATCGCGCCGCCGGCGAAATTGTCGGGATCGAGCTTGCCGAGCACCAGATCGGCATCGGTGATCGCCGGGCGCTCGCCGCCGTGCCCATAGCAGGCGGGACCGGGTTCCGAGCCGGCGCTTTCCGGTCCGGTCTGGATACGGCCCATCGCATCGACCCAAGCGATCGAGCCGCCGCCTGCGCCGATCTCGATCATCTCGATGACCGGAATTGAGATCGGCATGCCGGAACCCTTGCAAAAGCGGTAGGTGCGGGCGACCTCGAAAGTCCGGGCCGTGCGCGGCACGAAATCCTCGATCAGGCAGATCTTGGCCGTGGTGCCGCCCATGTCGTAGGAGACGACCTTTTGCAGGCCGAAGCGCCGGGCGATGTCGGCCGCGAAGATCGCGCCCCCCGCCGGTCCCGATTCGACAAGGCGCACGGGAAATTCCGACGCCGTCTCCACCGAGATCAGGCCGCCGCCCGAATGGATCATGAATACCGGGCAATCTGCACCCATGTCCTTCAGGCGCACCTGCAAGCGGGCGAGGTAGTCGGCCATCTGTGGGCGCACATAGGCGTTGGCGCAGACCGTGTTGAAGCGCTCGAACTCGCGCATCTGCGGCGAGACTTCCGCGCTGATCGAGATCGGGACATCGATCTTGGCCGCGAGGATTTCGCGGGCGCGGCGTTCATGCGTGGGGTTGGCGTAGGAGTGGATGAAGCCGATGGCGACCGCGCCGAATCCGCCGCCGGCGATCTCGCCCGCCAGCCTCTCGAGCGCGGGTTCGTCCAGTGGCTGCAGTTCCTGCCCCTCGGCGCCGATGCGTCCCTTGACCGTGAAGCGGTGCTCGCGCGGGATTAGTGGGGTCGGCAGCCTGAGGTTCAGGTCGTACTGCTCGAAACGGTTTTCCGTTCGCATCTCGATGACGTCGCGAAAGCCTTCGGTCGTCACCAACGCCGTCCTGGCGCCGCGCCGCTCGATCAGCGCATTGGTGGCCAGCGTCGTGCCGTGGATGATGATGCCGATCTCGGAAGCCGGTATCCCCGCGTCGCGCGTGACGATCTCGATGCCGTCGAGAATAGCCTGCTCCGGCGCCGAATAATTGGTCAGCACTTTGCAGGAAAAGATCTTGCCGCGTATGTCGAGAGCGATGTCGGTGAACGTCCCGCCGATATCGGCGCCGAGACGGACGTCGTCTTTCCTGGAAGTCATGATGGGACCTTCTGCGAGGCGAGCGCGGCATCGCGCATCTGGGAAAGGGTCTGGCGCGGTGTCAGCGCGTCCGGCGAAATCGCCAGTTCGAGCACCGCCCCGGTGGCGGACGCTAGCGCCCGCCCGAATGCCGCCGGGAAATCGTCGGTGGAAGCGACGCGTTCGGCATGGAAGCGGTAGGCTTTGGCCAGATCGACGAAATCGGGGTTGTCGATCGTGGTTCCCGACACGCGCGCCGGATAGTGACGCTCCTGATGCGCCCGGATGGTGCCGTAGATGCCGTTGTTGAGGATCAGCACGATCGGCTGTGCGCCGGCCTGCATGGCGGTGCCGAGTTCCTGGCAGTTCATCTGGAAGTCGCCATCGCCGGCGAAGCAGACGACCGTGCGCTTCGGAAACGCCACCTTGGCGGCGACCGCTGCCGGCAGGCCGTACCCCATGGCGCCTGATTGCGGAGCCAGCAGCCGCGCCTTCGGACCGAACTTCAGGAACTTGTTCGGCCAGACCGTAAAGTTGCCGGCGCCGTTGGTGACGATCACGTCTTCAGGCAAATTGTCACGCAGCCATGCGCTGACCGCAACCATGTCGACCGGACCTGGCTGGGCGGGAGCATCGAGCGTGCCTTCATAAGACTGGCGTGCCTTCCTGCGCCAATCGGCCCAGGAGCCTTCGACCGGCGACAGGGAGGCCGCGAACGCGTTCGGGCCGGCATGGATGCCGAGCGCGGGTACGTAGATCTTGCCGATCTCCCGGTCGGAACCGTGAACGTGGATGAGTTTCTGGCGCGGCTCCGGCACGGACAACAGCGTGTAGCCGTCCGTCGTCATCTCGCCGAAGCGGACATTGACGGCAAGGATCACGTCGGCCTCGCGCAGCAGCGCCCTGACATGCGGCACCATGCCGACGCCGGCCTCGCCGACAAAAGCGGGTGAAAAATTGTCGAATTGGTCCTGATAGCGAAACGCGACCACGACCGGGATATCGGAGGCTTCCGCGAACGCCTGCAACGCCCTGCGCCCCTTCTCGTTCCAGTTGGCGCCGCCGATCAGCATGACGGGCCGTTGCGCGCCGGCAAGCATGGTGCGGACGGAGGCCACCGCCTCCGCGCAGGGTGCGGCCTCGAAGATGTCGGCGGGACCGGCCAGGGGCGCGGCCTCCGTCATCGCCGTCAGCATATCCTCGGGCAGCGCCACCACGACGGGGCCGGGCCGGCCGGTCAGCGCGGTCGTCCAGGCGCGCGCCACGATTTCGGGGAGACGCTCGACGTCGTCGATCTCGACCGCCCATTTGGCGAGCGTCCCGAAGACCGCGCGGTAGTCGACCTCCTGGAAAGCCTCACGGCCCTTCATGTCGGTCCCAACCTGGCCGACGAACAGGATCATCGGCGAACTGTCCTGCATGGCTGTATGCACGCCGATCGAGGCATTGGTCGCGCCGGGACCGCGTGTGACGAAGCAGATCCCCGGTGAGCCGGTCAGCTTGCCGTAGGCGGAGGCCATGAATGCCGCGCCGCCTTCATTGCGGCACAGCACAAAGTCCAGCTTTCCGCTGGTGTCGTGCAAGGCGTCCAGCACGGCGAGGTAGCTTTCGCCGGGTACGCCGAAGCTCTTCGTCGCGCCAAGGGCGATCAGGCTTTCGACAAGAAGACGGCCGCCATTGCGTTTCATGGTTGGTCCTCATCCGGGCCGCGAGTGTGATGACAGGATTTCGCGTCTGCCAGGACCGTGCACGCTGCCGGAGCGCGGCGAAACGAAGAAATGCCGTCTATTCGAAAGTTTTCCTTTCCCCACCGTCATGAACGAGGACGCCAGGGTTCATGGTCCCCGAAGGATCGAGTGCTTTTTTCAACCGGGCCATCAGATCTCGCTCGATGGCGCTTCGATGTTCGTCGGCCAAGCCGATCTTGGAGCGCCCGAGGCCGTGTTCGGCGGCAAAGCTGCCGCCCATCCCGGTGGCCAGCGCCGCCAGGGCCTGGCCGATTTCACCTGCCTTGCCGTCGAAGCCGACCTGGCCCACGGGAGGCGACAGGTTGTAATGGATGTTGCCGTCGCCGAGATGGCCGAACGGGTTCACGCGAACGCCCGGCAACAGGCCGGCACAGGCAGTTTCCCCGGCCGCGATGAATTGTCCGACCTTGCCCGGCGGCACCGAAATATCATGTTTGAGCTGTTCGCCTTCCAGCCGCTGTCCTTCCGGTTGTTCCTCGCGCAGCCGCCAGAAATGCTCACGCTGCGCATACGACATGGCCAGCGCGCCGTCCGCGACCAGTTCCTGTTCCATGCCCGCTTCGAGGGCGCAGGCGAGGATGTCGTCCAGCGGCACGCGCGAAGAACTCGACGTCAATTCGACAAGCAGATAGACCGCGCCGCGCGCGCCGAGCGGAAAGGCGAGGTCCGGCAGGTGCTTCAGGGCGAGTTCCAGGCCAAGATCGGAGAAGAACTCGAGAGCGGACAAGAATTCGCCCGCCTCGCCACGCAGGAACGTGCCGAAGGCGATCGCCGACCGATAGTCCCTGAGAACGAGCAAGGCAGTAGCCCGCTGCCGTGGCTCGGGGAAAAGCCTGAGCACGGCGCGCGTCACGATGCCCAACGTGCCTTCCGAGCCGCAGAACAGTTTTCGCAACGCGTAGCCGGCATTGTCCTTCTGCACGGCGCGCAAGCCGTTCCAGACCTGACCGTTGGGCAGGACCACTTCCAGGCCGAGAACGAGATCCTGCATCATGCCGTAGCGCAGGGCGTGACTGCCGCCTGCATTGGTGCCGATCAGGCCGCCGATGCGCGCGCTGCCCTCGGCGCCCAGATGCATCGGGAAAATGAGGCCGTGGGGCGCCAGTGCGTCATGGAGCGAGGCCAGCACGACGCCGGCCTCGACAAGGATCGAGCCGCTATCGGCATCGGGCTGTCCGATTGCGGCCATCCGGGACAGCGACAGGACGACCGTGCCCGGTCGCTCGGCGACGGCAGCGCCGCAAAGGCCAGTATTGCCGCCTTGCGGGACGACTGCGACGCCGGCACGGTGGCAGATGCGCACGACCTGCGCCACTTCCTGCGTGCTGGCAGGTCTTGCGACGCCCACGGGTTCAGTGCCGTAGCGGTCGAGCCAATCGCGGACATAGGGTTGCGTGTCGGGGCCTGAAAGCCACCCCTTCGTCCCAAGAACACTCGACAGTTGCCCAGTCAGTTCGGCCATGAAAACATCCCGCAGACGGACCCGGAATAACCCGGATCTACCATTTCCGTCATTCAATCATTCAGAACCTGGGACAGGAACAGTCGGGTCCGTTCGTTGCCGGCGGCGGTGAAAAACTGTTCCGGCGGCGCCTGCTCGACGATCTCGCCCTTGTCCATGAAGACCACGCGGTCCGCGACGCGCCGGGCGAATCCCATTTCATGCGTCACGCAGATCATCGTCATGCCTTCGGAGGCAAGCGTCGTCATCACGTCGAGCACTTCGGAGATCATTTCGGGATCGAGCGCCGAAGTCGGTTCGTCGAACAGCATGATCTGCGGCTGCATGCAGAGCGCCCGGGCAATGGCGACGCGTTGCTGCTGCCCGCCGGACAGTTGACCGGGATATTTCGACGCCTGTTCGGGAATGCGGACCTTCTCCAGGTATTGTCGGGCAAGGGCTTCCGCCGCGGCCATGGGCGTCTTGCGCACGAGCCGGGGAGCAAGGACGCAGTTTTCCAGCACCGTCATATGTGGAAACAGGTTGAAATGCTGGAACACCATGCCGACCTCGCGGCGGATGCCGTCGATGTTGCCGACATCGTCGTTCAGTTCAGTGCCGAGCACGACAATCCTTCCGGCACTATGCTCCTCCAGCCGGTTGATGCAGCGGATCAGGGTGGATTTCCCCGATCCGGAAGGGCCGCATACCACGATCTTCTCGCCCCGTTTCACCGTCAGGTTGATGTCATGCAGGGCCTGGAAGCTGCCGTAATATTTGTTCACCTGATCGACGTGAACGGCGATGGTCTGCAGTTGGGGGGAACCGGAATCGATCATGCAGAGAACCTCATCGCTCATTCACCGCCATGCGCCATTCGAGGTAGGCGCCATAGCGGGACAGGCTGAAGACGAAGACGAAGTAGATGAGGGCGATGAAGACATAGACCTCGACATAGGCGAAGCGCCACTCGCCTGTTCCATAGGCGGCGTTGCCCGAGGCCAGGATTTCGAAGAAGCCGATAATGACCACCAGCGAGGTCTCCTTGAAGGAGATGACGAACTGATTGATCGTCGCTGGCAGGGCGTTGCGCATCGCCTGCGGCAACAGGATGCGGCCGACGCAATGCCAGTAGCCGAGGCCCAGCGCCTTTGCCGCCTCTTCCTGGCCGCCCGGAACACCTTGCATGCCGCCCCGGATGATTTCCGCCTGATAAGCGGAGAAGAACAGCGCAAAGCCGAGAATCACCCGGTACAGCTTGTCGCCTTGCAGCCATTGCGGCATCGCGAACGGCAGCACGATGGCGAAGGTGAACAGGATCGCAATCAGCGGCAGCGAGCGGACGGCATCTATGATGACGCCCGTGGCCCGCGATATCCAGGGCAGTCCCGATCGGCGCATCAGCGCAAGGCAGATCGCCAGCGGAAAACCGATCAGGCAGGTGGTGACGAAGATGAACAAGGTGAGCGCGAGGCCGCCCCACATCTCTTCCCCGACATAGGCAAGACCAAGGACGCCGCCCTTCATCAGCCCGTAGAAGAGCGCGGTGCCGACCCCCCAGACGATGGCGATGCGGCGTCCGGTCCAGAAGGCCGGAATGCAGCTCAGCACGGTCATGGCTACGACGGTCACGCATGCCAGCGCGGAACGCCATTGCTCTTCGAACGGGTAGAGGCCGAAGAAGATGATCCGCCAGCGGGCGGTAATGACCGACCAGCAAGCACCGGCCGCCGCGTGGCACGCCTCCGCGCCGCCGCTGGCTGTGAAGACAGCGGACAAGACGGCCCAGTTCAGCAGCTTCCAGCCGACAAACACGATGACGGCGAGCGAAAACAGCGACACGGCCGCCTGGAGGGGCGTGGCGAAGAAGCGCCGCTTGAGGTCTTCGATCGGGGTAGGGGCGGGCGGGGCGAGAACGGTCATCCTATCCCCTCGACTGGTTGCCCTTGAGGGCGATTGCTTTGTTGATGCGGTTGAACAGGGCCGCCAGCGTCAGGTTGATCATCAGGAAGCCAGCCATCAGGATGCCGATCGCTTCCAGCGTCTGGCCGGAATGGTTGATTGTCAGGGCCACGATCATGAAGAAGTCGGAAAAGCCGACCGCGATGCCCATGGTGGTGGCTTTCATCAGCCACACATACTGGTTGGCCAGGATCGGCAGCATGGCCCGCAGCGCGAGCGGCAGGCGCACGAGCGTGAAAACCTGCCAGGCGGTGAGGCCGAGCGAATTGGCCGCCTCCATCTGGCCCTTGCCGACGGCCTTGAAGCCGCCGCGCACGATTTCGGCGATATAGGAGCCGCCATAGATCGCAATTGCGACCGCGAGCGCGGAAAATTCCGGAGGAATACGCAGCCCGCCCCGCAGGTTGAGGCCCTGGAGCGAGGGGAAATCCAGAAACGGCGTATCGGGCAGGCGGCCGGCAAGTAGGATGAGCACCGCGAACGCCAGTGCGGCAGCGCTGCTGGCCAACTGGAGGGGAAGCCTCTGGTCCAGCGCGCGGTCGATCTGCGATGTCCGTCCCAGCCAGAGCGGCAGGACGATGCCGGCAAGCACGGCAAGCAGGGCGACCGCAAGGGTAAGCGAATCGACATTCGGGGCCGGGACGTACAGGCCGCGACTGGTCAGGAAGGAACCCCAGCTTTGCTGGGCGGCTCTTGGCGAGGGCAGATGCGTGATGACCGCGTACCAGAAGAACACCTGCAGGATCAGCGGGATATTCCGGAAGATATCGACATAGGTGCGCCCCAGAAGCCTGGCCAGTTCGTTCGACGAGGTGCGCGCAAGCCCGACGATCGCCCCCACGATCGTCGCCAGCACGAGACTGATCGTGCCGAGGAACAGGGTATTGAGAATGCCGATCAGGAAGTACCACCAATAGGGGTCCATTGCCGTTGCCGGCAACAGCGAGAAATTCAGGTTCCAGCCAGTCGACTTGAACAGGAAATCGAATCCGGAGGTGATGCCTTGCGCCTGGAGGTTGCGACGCGCGATCAGGATGCCGGCAAGCAGCAGCCCGCCAAGCGCTCCGACATAGAAAATCTGCAGCGACGCGTTGCGGACCTTCTGATTTCTCAGCAGGCTACCCATTGGATCGGCCCTTTGCAGGAGGAAACTGTGGGCTCCGCCACCCGTGGCCGGCGGAGCCCACGACCGGTTAGTCTATCACCAGCGGGAACAGCACGCCGCCATTGTTCCACAAATTGGTCAGTTCGCGATCCATCTTGTAGGGCGAGTTCACGCCGAGGTCGTTGTCGAAAATCTCGGCGTAGCTGCCGACCTTTTTGATGACATTGTAGGCCCAGTCGTCGGACAGGCCGAGGCCGGTCCCCATGCCGGGCGTCACGCCGAGGAACTTGGCCACCTGCGGCGAGGTCGGCTTGGCCTTGAACTCGTCGACATTCTTGGACGTGATGCCTTCCTGCTCGGCAAACAGAAGCGCGCTAAGCGTCCAGTTGGCGATGTCGATCCAATTGTCGTCGCCTTGGCGCATGATCATGACTTCCGGCTCGACGGCGAGAACGTCGGGCAGGATCACATGGTCTTCGACATTGCCTTTCGCCATGCGCGCGATCGCCAGCACCGGACCCCATTGTGTGTAGAGGTCACAACGGCCGGAGAAGTACGCCTGTTCAAGTTCCTCGGTCTTTTCAATGACCACGGGCTCGAGCTTGATCCCGAGTTTCTGGGTGTAAGCGGCAATCTGCTGTTCCTGGGTCGTGCCTGCGGGGATGCAGACGGAACCGCCATCGGCATCCTTCAGGGACGTCAGGTTAAGCTCCTTGTGCGCCATTATCTTGGTCGTGCCGAGATAATAGGACATCGAAAACTGGAGACCCAGTTCGGTGTCGCGGCTCAGCGTGCCGCCGGAAGCCTTGATGATGATGTCCACGTCGCCCGACTGAAGCGAGGGCCAGCGCTGGGCCCAGCTGATCGGGACGATTTTCAGCTTCTCCGGGTCGCCGAGCACGGCCGTCGCCACGGCCCGGCATAGGTCGATGTCCATACCTTTCCAGTTGCCCTTGTCGTCGACCTCGGCAAAGCCGAGATAGGAGCCGTCGTGGCCCGTGCAGTTGAGCACGCCGCGCTCCTTCACTGTTTCGAGCGTCTTTCCGCCCGCCGCTTCGGCCGGCATCGAAAACTGCACGAGGCCAAGCGCCAATGCAGCGGCCCCCCATTTTGTCATGCTCATGGTCTTTCTCCACTGTTGAGGTTGTTCGGTCTTGTTGTTGTTGGGGCAATCGAGGCCCGGCTGGTAAACCGCTTTCAATCCGAAAGAGGGATCGGCGTCGGTAACGGAGAGGCTTCCAGATCGCCCCAATTCTGCTGGGTCAGCCATCGATGCAGGGCCGCGACGGCTTTCACGCGCAAATGGCCCTTGGGCATGACGAGATAGAACCCCGGAATTTCCTCCGGCATCATGCCGGTGATCGCGTCGCGCCCGAGCGGCGCGACCAGGGCGCCAGAGCGCAGGTCTTCCTCCGCATCGATCACGGAGACCAGGCCGACGCCGATGCCCTGGAGCGTTGCCCGCCGCATCGTGGCGGCGTCGTCGAAGCCGATGCTGCGGTCGCTGTCGGTCTTCTCCACGGCTAAGTGGCGAAGGATGTCGGGCCACAGCCGCTTGGACTTGACCGTGTCCAGAAGGGTGAACTGCGTCAGATCCTGTGCCGATTTGATCTTTTCGCCGAGCGTCGGCGTGCAGCAGATGATCTTGGGGTCGAGGACGAGCAGCGTCGCCTCGTAGTCCTGCCAGACTCCGTAGCCCCACTGCACGGTCATATCGATGTCGTCACGCCCGAAGTCCGGCAGGTCGACCATGGTCGTGAGCCGAAGGTCGCCGGCGGGCAGGATTTCCCGAAACAGGGACAGTCGCGGCAACAGATAGTGGGTGGCGAAATAGGGACTGGCGTTCAGGTTGATGCGATCTCTGTAACCCGACTTGGTAACGCGGCGAACGCCTTCGGCGAATTCGCCGAACCCGGCCTTGACGTAGTGGGACAACAGTATCGCCGACTCCGTCAACTCGATGGAGCGGCCCTTGCGTTCGAACAGCGTCACCTGGAGCGTATCTTCAAGCAGCTTGATCTGCTGCCCGACCGCCTGCGGCGTGACGAGAAGCTCGTCGGCCGCTTGGCGAAAGCTCTTGTGTTGCGCGACGGCATGAAAGACGCGCAGGGCATTCAACGGCGGAAGGCGCAGCTTACCGGTCATCGTCAGTTCCGCTCCTCTCCCTTCGAACCGTATCGGTCCTGCCCTGCTGGCGGCGGCCCGCTCCCCGGAACCGTCGTCCGGCCGCCTCAGGCATAAATGTAGCCGCCGGAAACGATGACCTGTTCGCCGGTCATGTAGGTGTTCTTCGGGCCGCCGGTCATGAGCACCCACTCGGCGATCTCGTGCGGCTCTGCTCCGCGCCCAAGCGGGCTCGCCTTGGCCAGTTCGTCCAGGAAGCCCAGCGCCTTGGCTTTCTCGGTTGCCATGCCGGCAGGAGCGACGGAATTCACCAGGATGCCATCCTTGGCGACTTGGTGCGCAAACGACCGGGTCAGGCTGACGACGGCGGCTTTCGTTGCGGCGTAATGGGCGTTTTGCGGATGCGCCTTGAAGGCGTCGACGGACGTCAGGTTGACGATGCGGCCGCGAACGTGGGCCTTCGGGTCCTGCTTTTGCATGTGCCGGACCGCCGCAACCATCATGTGGTAGGTACCCTTGATGTTGATGCCGTTGGAGGCATCCCAGTCGGCGTCGGTGATTTCGAGAAGCGGCCGGCGCGGATAGATCGCCGCGCAATTGACGAGGGTATCGACCCGGCCGAGCTTGGCGGCGATCGCGTCGAAGGCGGCATGGCACTCCGGCCCGACCTGAATGTCGCATTTGGCAGATGCCGTCGGCAGGCCTTTTGCACGCGCAGGCGCTAGTGCTGCCTCGGCCGCCTCCGGGTTGATGTCGATGATGCCGATCGCGGCCGCGCCGTCGTCAACCGCCTTTTGGGCGAGCAGCGCGCCAAGGCCGGAGCCACCGCCAACGATCAGTACGCAAAGGTCTTTCATGGTGCTCTTCTCCTACTTGCTGCCGCTAGGCGTGGTCGGGCGCGTCGGCATGATGTCGAAGCGGGTAACGTCGGCCGATGCGGGGAGGGCGAGAAGGGCCACCAGCATCCGCGCGACGTCTTCGGGCTGCACGGCAACGTTGCCGGCGTACATAGCCGCCCGCGCCTCGGCGTCGAGAATGTCGTTGTAGAGCTGCGTTTCCACGCGGCCGGGGACGATCTCGGTGACGCGAATACCGTACTGCGACACGTCTGCCCGAAGTGCTGCGGCGAAGCCGGCAATCGCCGCCTTGGTCGCGGAGTAGACCGCGACGTTTGGAAACGGGGCATGGCCGGCCGAGGAACCGGTGAAGATGATGTGCCCGGACTGGCGCTCGCGCATCTGCGGAACCACCAGCCGGGTCAGCAGGATCGCGGCGCTGAGATTGACTTCGAGCGTCGTGTCGATGTCGGCGATCTTCATGTCGACGAAATTGCCGAGCGGTGGCATCATCCCGGCATTGTTGACGAGGACATCGACATGCAGGTCCGCCAGCACGGCCTCCAGGCCCTCGCGGTCGGTGACATCCATCGCGACGGGCACGATGCGAGGATGCGTGCCTTGCAGTTCCTTCAAGGCAGCTTCACTCCGCCCCATGGCGTAGACATCGTAGCCCGCATCGCTCAGCGCGATCGCCATGGCTCGTCCGATGCCGCTGGTAGCGCCTGTAATGATGGCTGTCGTCACGTCGCGTCTTCCAGTTTCTCTGCAGGGAGTGTGCGGCCTCGGCCACCCCGGGGGAATCAAGAAAAGCAGGAAATAGAAAAGATAAACTTTCTTATTTCGACATCACCAGAGATTGCCGTCTCGTCAAGTGGCGGGCAGATAGCAATGAAAATCCGCTGAAAAGCGTGCCGAACCGGCGCTTTTCAGGCAGGAGAAACCCCACGCGCCGGCCTTCGGGGCAAAATTGAACTTTCGCCTGAGCGGTCATGGCGTCGTGGTGCCCCTGGGGAAATCGATGACGACGCTTTCGCGTCATCGATTTCCGGCAGCGGGGCGTCTCAGATCCGCGAAAAGCGCCGCTGCCGCTTCCTTTTGCTCGACATCCGTCGGCTGCACGCCGGAAGCCAGCGCCAGCGCGCGTAAGCGTTCCAGGCTGTTGTAGAGGTGCCTGCGCATGGCGAGCCGCGCCGTGGCCGCCTCCTGCTTTTCGATTGCATCGACGATTGCCCGATGCTCCTTGTGGATACGCATATAGTAGGCTTCCTTGCGGTCCGGGGTCACCAGATAGCCAAGCTGGTAACGGGGCACGATGATAGGCCGCAGGTAGCTTAGGAAGCCGTGGATGTATTCGTTGCGCGCGGCCTTGGCGATGGCCAGGTGAAAATCGTAATCGTAGTGGATCTGGGTTTCGGCGGGATCGATATGCTGGGCGTCCACCTGCTCCATCAGCTCGCGTATGGCGGTAGCCTCGGCATCCGTTCGCCGCTCCGCACAGAGCCCTGCGGTCTCGACTTCGACGCTCAGCCGCAGTTCGAGCAGGGCGACCGTTTCCGGCAGCGTCTTCAGTGCGTCGTCGGGAATGGAAAAGGCACGCGGTTTCGGCGCGTCGCTGACAAATATGCCGCGCCCCTGCTGTGGCACGACCATTCCCTCGGATCGCAGGCGCGCCACCGCCTCCCGCACCACGGTCCGGCTCACGTCATATTCGGTGCATAGCTCCGCTTCGGTGGGCAGTTGGGCGCCGGGAAGCAGCCGGCCGGAAAGAATCCTCTCCGACAAGCTCTCCGCCACGACCGTCGACAACGGCTTGCGTTTCGTCATAATTCTCCCTTACCCGGTTTTCGTCAGGCCGGGGACAATGCCCCCGGTCGGCGCGAACTTTCAAACCGCAGCGGTGACGATCAGCTCGACCAGCATGCCGGGTTTTGCCATGCGGCCCTGGCCGGAGGAACGGGCAGGCGCATGGTCCATCGGCATCCAGGCATCCCAGACCTCGTTGACTTCGTCGAAGTCTCGGACGTCGTCCAGCCACATCTGGACATGCAGGATGCGGGTCTTGTCGGTGCCGGCCCTGGCGAGGAGCCCATCAATCTTGGCGAGCACCTCACGCATCTGGTCGGCTGCCGACCGGCCCGGCTCGGCGACCTGTCCGGTCAGGTAGAGCGTGCCGTTGTGGATGACGCCGTGGTGGATACGGGTGTCGAAGTCGAAACGTTTGATGTCGGTCATGAATTCTTCTCAGGAAGTTGGGGGCGGATCGGATTGCCTTGCAGATAATGGGCATAGGGCGCCTGCACGAGCCAGCCTGCGTCGACCGGCAGGGTGACGCCGGTGATCGCGCCGGCCCGGTCCGAGCACAGGAACAAGGCGGCCTCGGCGACATCGCGCGGTTCGACGAAGCGCCGCAGCGCCGTCGTCGCCTTGATCGCCTCGGGATTGCGTTCGCCCCTGGCGATCTTGTCCTTCAATCCGTCGGAAAGCGTGTAGCCCGGCGCGACGGCGTTGACGCGAACGCCATGCGGCCCAAGCTCCGCCGCCAGCATCTGCGTCAGCGCCAGCACCGCGTGCTTGCCCGGCGTATAGGCCGGCAGCGACAACGGCGCGAAGGATGCCAGCGAACCGACGTTGAGAATGGCACCGCGCCCGGCGGCCGACATCAGTCTGCCGAACACCTGGCAGCCGAGAAGCGTGCCGCGATAGTTCACCCGCCACAGGGTCTCGTCCTCGTCCAGCGCCTGGTCGAGAACGCGCTTGCCGCTTTGCAGGATGCCGGCGCAATTGACCGCCACATGCGGTGCGCCGAATTCACCCTCGACCGTCTTGCCCAGCACCTCGACCGAATCGGCGTCGCCGACATCGGTCTCGACGTAGCGGGCAGCGGGCGCACCAGCGGTCCTGCAGGCTTCTGCCATGTCTGTTCCGCGTCTCTTGTCACGCCCGGCGACGACGACATTGGCGCCGTCCTCGGCAAAGCGCAAGGCGATCGCCCGTCCGATGCCCGATGTGCCGCCCACGACCACGACTACGCGGGTATTAGCCATGGATGCGGTCCTTGCGTTCGATATCGAAGAATTCCGCCATGCCGCGAACCTGGAAATCCATCATCGGCAGGCCGGGCTGGACGCGGCAGCCGATTTCTTGCGCCTTGCGCAGCAGTGCGGTTTCGGCCGGCTCCATGATGATGTCCACCACCGTCATGGCAGGTGTGAGCTTGCTGACGTCCAGCGGCAGCGGATCGCCGGCATGCATACCGATCGGCGTCGCGTTGATCGCCATGTCCATGCCGGAGGGATCGGCGTCGCCCGCCTCTATGCGGCAGGCCGGAAACGCCTTCGCCACAAGCACGGCAAGCTTTTCCGCGCGACTTTTGTCGATATCGTTCAGACGAATCTCGCTGGCGCCGGCTTCTGCCAGGCAGTAGGCGAGCGAGGCGCCGGCGCCTCCCGCACCCACCTGCAGGATCTTGCGGCCGGCGATCTGGTGGTTTCCGGCCTTCAACCCGTCAATGAAGCCGACACCGTCGAAATTGTCGGCATACCAGCTGCCATCGGCCTGGCGCCGGACGGAGTTGGCGCTTTGCACCCGCGCCGCACGGTCATGGGCCGTCGTGCATTTGTGATAGACCGCCACCTTGTAAGGCACCGAGATGATGACGCCGCGTACATTCTCCGCGGCGGTCAAACCCGCCCAGAAGATGTCGAAATTCTCCGGCTTGCAACTCATCGGCACCATCAGGCTGTCCAGGCCCTTCTGTTCGAAGATTTCGTTGAACATGCCGGGGCTTTTGGCATGACCAACAGGATGGGCCAGCATCACGAACACATCCGCCTTGCCGCTTCCGCGCATCGTCTCATTCCTCTCCATTCGACAATTCATGGGCACTCAGTCGTTCCAGCGCCCGCACCAGGGACGAGTGGTCGGCCTCGCCGCCACCGTCCTGCGCGGCGCAAGCGTTCATCAGTTCCTGCGCCGTCGCCGTATTGGGCAGCGCGACGCCAAGCGCCCGTGCGCTGTCCAGCGCCAACCCGAGGTCCTTCTGATGCAGGCTGATGCGGAAACCCGGCGCGAAAGTACGCTTGATCATCCGCTCACCATGCACATCGAGCACGCGCGAGGAGGCAAAGCCACCCATCAGCGCCTCGCGCACCTTGGCCGGATCGCAGCCGGCCTTGCTGGCGAAGACCAACGCCTCGGCAACCGCCTCGATGTTGAGCGCCACGATGATCTGGTTGGCGATCTTGCAGGTCTGGCCGGTGCCGTTCGTTTCGCCGATCAGGGTGATGTTCTTGCCAAGCTTTTCGAAGATCGGCAGCGCACGGTCGAACGCGGCTTGCGGCCCACCGACCATGATGGTCAGGCTAGCGGCCTTGGCGCCAACCTCGCCGCCGGAAACTGGCGCATCGAGGTAATCGACGCCCTTATCGCGGAAGTCATGCGCGAAGCGCTCCGTCTCAATCGGGCCGATCGAACTCATGTCGATGACCAGCGCGCCTTTGGCGATCCCTTCCAGCACGCCGTTCTTGCCGAGCAGCACGCGTTCCACGTCCGGTGTGTCAGGCAGCATCGTGATCACGATGTCCGTAGCATGCGCCACTTCGGCCGGCGAAGACACTACCGCAGCTTCAAGGGCCTGCGGAAGTGGCGAGCGGTTGAGCGTGGTGACAATCTCATGGCCAGCGGTGACGAGATTGCGCGCCATCGGCGTGCCCATCACGCCCAATCCGATAAAACCGATTTTCATGCCTCGATCCTTTTTGATGCTCTCAAGCCGCATGATGGCTTGCGAGGTGTTTATGGCGTATGATATAGGACATCATACAAATTTCAATACACATTCTCGATACGGAGAACGACCAGATGCAAGAGCGCCAGAACTCCCTCAAGGCAGCCGTGGTCGCCGGCCAACCGCATATCGGTATCTGGTGCTCGCTGGGCTCGGCGCTTACAACCGAGGTCGTCGCCGGGTCCGGCGCCGGCTGGCTCCTGATTGACGGCGAGCACAGCCCCAACCATCTCATCACCATCATGGGACAGTTGCAGGTCGCTGCGGCGTTTCCGTGCGAGGCGGTGGTGCGATTACCTTCCGACGACGCCAATCTCATCAAGCAGGCGATGGACATCGGCGCCCGCAGCCTCATGATCCCGAATGTCCGCGATGCTGCGCAGGCGCGAGCCATTGTCGCCGCTATGACCTACGCACCCGGCGGAATTCGCGGCTTCTCCGTCGGTCACCGCGCCAACGCCTTCGGCCGCATTGCCGGCTACCATGCTAACGCACGCGCGCAGCAGCTTCTCGCCGTCCAGATTGAGGACGAGATTGGCGTCGCCAATGCCGCAGAGATCGCGGAGGTCGACGGCGTCGACGTGCTCTTCGTCGGCCCCGGCGACCTCTCCACCAATATGGGCGCCATGGGTAATCCCAATGCCGCGCATGTGCAGGACGCTATCAACTCGGTTCAGAAGGCGGCAGTGGGTGCCGGTAAGGCGAGCGGCATCCTGGCGCCGGTCAAGGCCGATGCCGACCGCTATCTTGCTGATGGCTTCTCCATGGTTGCGGTCGGTTCGGATCTCGGTCTGCTCGCACGCGGGTCCGACGCGCTGATTGCCGCTTTCGCCCGCTGACTGAGGAACCCGTGCCATGGCGATCCCTTCCTACAAGGCTCCCGCCCGTGCCGCCTACGACATCGTCATCGTGGGGGGCGCCGTCGTCGGATCCTCAACGGCCTACTGGCTCAGCCAAGCATTGGGCAATCGCGCATCGATCCTGGTGGTAGAGCGCGACAGCAGCTACGAGTTCTCCTCGACCGCGCTCTCCACCAGCGCCATCCGCCAGCAATATTCCAATCCGATCAATGTCAAGATCAGTCAGTTCGGCATCGAGATGATCCGCAGCTTTCCGGAATTGATGGCGCCGTTCTTCCCGAACGAGCCGGCGCCCGATCTCGGCTTCCGCGAACATGGCTATCTCTATTGCTGTTCGCCCGACGGGGTGGACGCGGCGAAGGCACGGGTCGATCTGCAGCGTAGTCTTGGCGCGCACACCGTCTTTTTTGATCCCGGCCCGCTGAAGGAGCGCTTCCCCTGGCTCAACGTTGAGGATCTCGGCGGCGGCTCGTGGGGCGCGCGCGAGGAGGGTTGGTTCGATTCCATGGGCATGCTCAACGGCTTCCGGCGCGCCGCGCGTGGCTCGGGCGTCGAATATGTGGACAACGCCGTGGTCGGCCTCGACCTGGCGGACGGCCGAGTCACGGCGGCAAGATTTGCGACCGGCGAGACGATTTCATGCGGGACGCTGGTGAACGCGGCCGGGCCGCGGGCGCAGCAGGTCGCTGCCATGGCCGGCCTGTCTATTCCGGTCGCGCCCTACAAACGCTACAGCTTTGTCTTTTCCAGCGCCACGCCGATTCCCGGCCGGATGCCCAATGTCATCGATCTTTCCGGCACCTTCGTGCGGCCTGAGGGCGAACTGTTTCTCACCGGCAACACGCCGCAGAACGATGGGCCGGCCGACTATGACGACTTTGAAATGCATCACGAGGAGTTCGACGATTATATCTGGCCGGCGCTCTGGCATCGCATTCCAGCTTTCGACGCGTTGAAGGTCCAGACCTGCTGGACCGGGCACTATGAATACAACATGCTCGACCACAACGGCATCGTTGGCTTCCACCCCGAAGTGACCAATTTCATGTTTGCCAACGGTTTCTCTGGGCATGGTCTTCAGCAATCGCCAGCCGTCGGCAGAGCCGTGTCGGAATTGATCGTCCACGGAGCCTTCCAGACGCTCAATCTCTCGCCGTTCGGCTATGAGCGCATACCGCGCAAAGAACCATTTCTCGAAGAAGCGGTGATCTGAGCCGTTGCCCGAAGGTAGCTTTCTAGAGGCGGCTGAATGGCGGGAAGCTGACTTCATGACGAATCAAATATGACTATTCGAAACCGTACACTACCAATCAGCGTTCATGTTTTGTGCTTGAAACGTCGCATAAGTTGCAGTGTGGAACTGTTGGTTGCGGAGCCATCTCGACGGTCTTTGACGGCGCATCTAGCTGGAAAGTCGGTTGCACGAATGTAGCCGTATCTTGCAAACGCTGGTTGATATGGAAGGCCTCTTCCGACCGCAAGCCGGACGTTTCTCTCGATCTCCTGACGGCTGGCTGTCAGGAAGACTGTGTTAAACTTCCGTCGTCTGCCGAAGAACGAAAGGGCTTTGATAATGACGATATCGCCGTTTCTCGTCGCCCTCGGATCCGAAAGTCCGCCGCCGGCCCGGGCAAAAGACATGGAGCTTTATGGGTGGCTGATTGGAAGCTGGGAGATGGACACGGTCCACCACCTGAACGACGGGACAACCCAGGAATCAACGGGGGAAATCCACTTCGACTGGGTGCTGGAAGGCCGCGCGATCCAGGACATCTGGATCAGGCCCAGACGGCCTTCGCCGCCCACCATGTATGGCACGACCTTGCGCATCTTCGATCCCGTGATCGATGGCTGGCACATCATCTGGAGCGACCCCCTCAACCAGGACTACTCGCGCCAGATCGGCAGGGCCGAGGGCAGGGACATTGTCCAGATCGGCGAGGATTTGCGCGGCCTCAAAGCTCGATGGCGTTTTACCGAAATCACCGCCGACAGCTTCCATTGGATCGGCGAGGAAAGAGCGTCTGACAGCGACCCGTGGCAAATCACCTATGAGCATTTTGCCCGCAGAACCAGTCCTTGATACTTTGGGCCAATCAAACAGAAAGCGGCCCTTCTTCCTCCCACCCCATCATCACCATTTCGACCCACTGCCCGACAAACGGGTGTTTGTCGGGCAGTGGGCAGATGACCGCTGTCGACCCCATTTCGGGCATCAAAGCTCTCAGTGCACACGCCTGAAAGTGGCCATTGAAACTGGTTGGGTGCCAGAGCGTTCTGTTCGTGTTGGGGTAGGAGAAAATATGTTCGATGGATTCAAGCTGCAGCAAATCAAGCTTCCGGAGGCCGTGCTTCGAGTGCGGGTTGGTGGCAAAGGGGAGCCGCTTCTACTGTTGCATGGTCATCCTCGGACACATGCAACATGGCACCGTGTAGCTCCAATCCTGGCCGAGCAGTACACCGTTGTATGCCCGGACCTGCGTGGCTTCGGCCAATCCTCCAAGCCTATAGATACACCCGATCACGCTGGTTCATCGAAGCGAGCTAAAGCAAGAGACTGCGTTGCACTTATGAGCCATCTTGGTTTTGATCGCTTCGGACTCGTCGGGCACGATAGAGGATCTTATACGGCCTTTCGAACTGCGATGGACTACCCGGCGTCAGTCAGTAGTCTAGCAATCTTAGACGGCATTCCGATTGCGGATGCTCTCGCACGGTGCGACGCTCGCTTCGCTTCTGCTTGGTGGCATTGGTTCTTTTTCGCCCAAGCAGAGAAGCCAGAGCGGTCGATCCTAGCTGATCCGGACGCGTGGTACGGTGGCAATCCAGAGCTGATGGGCGCGGAGGGTTACGCTGACTTTCGTGCCGCGATCCATGACCCGGCAACGGTTCATGGAATGATCGAAGACTATCGGGCAGGGCTAGTCGTTGATCGCCAGCACGACGAAGATGATAGAGCTGCTGGTCGCAAACTCGCTTGCCCTTTGCTTGTGCTTTGGTCGGCGCGGGACGATCTGGAAGATCTCTTTGGCGATATTCTTGACATCTGGGGTGGATGGGCGAGCAACGTCAGTGGTCGGAGCATCGACTGCGGGCACCATATGGCAGAAGAAGCTCCCGAGGAGTTGGCCATCGAGCTGGGCGCATTTTTCCAAGCAACTAGGGTGAGGTGAGAGCGGCGGTGCAAAAACCTACCACGGTAACGGCGGGATAATCTCGCCGTAGGGGCGGAGTAAAATCCGGCCACCTATTTTCCTTCTGCGACACGAGCAGGAGGGTTGGGGATCTATACCGTGGAATTATATCTGAAGGTTCGTCTGGCTTGCTCGGAAGGGATGAGCCGACGTCAGGCTGCAGACACGCTAAGGTCGAAAGAAACATGAACCACTGGTTGGCACGCTCCGCTCAAATTACGAACCCTGCAACACAGCCGTCAGCGTGGGGTGCTGACGTTCAGCGTGAAGTGATCAACCGAAAATCTTGCCCGTCCTGAAGCTTGGCAAGATCGTCCCGCGTCGTTTCCGAGTGATTGACGTAGAGCCGGTCCACGAAATTCGCGATATCGGAGGCTTCGTCTTCCGGCATTCTCGCGTCGGTGTTGGTCGAAATCATTCCCATCGATTCTCAAGTTCTAAGTCTCGCCCCCTCCGGATCAAAGGGCGGTCGTGCAAGGATGGTGGCGTCGTGGGGACGGCCGAGAATGGCGACGCTCACTTTGTCACCTGGCTTCGCCATGCCGGTTTTGATGTAGCAGAGCGCGAGCGACATGCCGACGGTGTAGCCGTAGGCACCGGAGGAGACCTGGCCGATCGGCGTACCGTCGAGGAGAAAGATCGGTTCACCACCGGTCGCATCGGCATTCTTTGCGTCGATCGATACAATGGCGATCGTCTGCCTCGGGCTCTCTCCGGCAATGGTCTGATAGGCTTCTTTGTTCAGGAAGGAGCCCTTTTCGAGCTTGATCAGCCGGTCGAGGCCGCATTCCTGCGGCCAATACTCCGGCGAGTATTCGCGGCTCCAACTGCCGTAGCCTTTTTCTATGCGCAAGGAGGCAAGCGCCCGCGAACCGACGGGACCTGCGCCTAGGTCCTTTCCGGCCTCCAACAAGGCGCCGTATAGCGCGACCTGTTGATCGGCGTCGCAATAGAGTTCCCAACCGAGATCGCCGGTAAACGAAACGCGGAGCGAGACAAGATCTACGCCGGCAACGCTCATTCTGCGCGACCGCATGAACGGGAAGCTCTCGTTAGAAATGTCCTCGTTCGTCAGGCGCATCAGCAGTTCCCGCGATTTCGGACCGGCGATGTTGAAGGCGCAAAGACGCTCGGTCATTGAGGCAAAGGTGGTCTCCTCGGGGAGGGAGACCGCCTTGAAGAAGCGCTGGTGGTAGCGCTCGGCCATGCCGGAACCGAAAATCATGAAATCGTCTTCGGCCAACTTGGTGACGGTGAAGTCACCGGCAATTCCCCCACGCTTGCCGATGAGCGGCGTCAGGCATGAGCGGCCAACCTGCGTCGGCATGCGGTTGGCGAACATCGCATTGAGCCAGTCTGCGGCGCCTGGTCCTTTCACCGCATATTTGGCGAAGTTGGAAATGTCGATGATGCCAGCATTCTCGCGCAGCATTCGCGCCTCGCGGCCGACCGGCGCCCACCAGTTCTGGCGGGTGAAGCCGATCGATTCCGCTTCGGGTTCGCCATCGGCCGAGAACCACAGGGGATGCTCCCAGCCGAAATTGAGGCCAAAGACCGCGCCCATCGCCTTCTGTTTTTCGTAGGCGGGCCGGGTGCGGACCGGGCGCCCGGCTGCGCGCTCCTCGTTTGGGAAGTGAATCTTGAAACGATGGCTGTATTGGTCCTGCACCCGCGCCTTCGTGAAGGACTTGCCGGCCCAATGGCCGAAGCGGGCCATGTCCCAGCCGAACATATCCAGCGACGGCTCGCCCTCTATCATCCACTCCGCAGCGAGCTTGCCCATGCCGCCGGATTGCGAGAAACCTGGTATGATGCCGTTGCAACAGAAGTAATTCGTCATTTCCGGCACAGGGCCCAAAAGGACCGCGCTGTCGGGCGACCAGATCATTGGCCCGTTGATCACGCGCTTGATGCCCGCCCTTCCCACGACCGGCACGCGGTCGATGGCGCGCATCATGTTCTCCTCAATGCGGTCAAGGTCATCGGGGAAGAGTTCGTGCCCGAAGTCGGGTGGCGTGCCGTCCTCGGCCCAGAACCGCATGTCGCGTTCATAGGCGCCGATCAGCAGGCCGAGCCCCTCCTGTCGCAGATAATATTCGCCGTCGCGGTCGGCGACGGAGGGAAGGCGGCGGGAGAGGCCTGCAATTTCCGGGATCGTCTCAGTGACGAAATACTGATGCTCAGTCGGTATCAACGGAAGCTCGAGCCCAGCCATGGCGGCCACTTCCCGGCCCCAAAGACCGGCGGCATTGACAATCCATTGGGCGCGGATGTCGCCCTTCGGCGTGCGCACGATCCAGCTGCCGTCCGGCTGCGCCTCCGTGCCCGTGACCGGCGTGAAGCGGTGGATTTCGGCGCCTCGCTGGCGCGCGCCCGCCGCATATGCCATCGTCACGCCGGACGGATCGACATTGCCGCCCTCGGGTTCGTACATGATGCAGCGGATGCCATCGAAGTTGACCAGCGGATGCAGGCGCTCCGCCTCGTCGCGGCCGACTTCGTAGAAGTTCATGTTGTAGCGGCGTGCCTTGGCCTCCTGGAGCCTGAGCTGGTGCTCGCGCGCCTCGGTCTGCGCAAGATAAAGCGAGCCCGGCTGGAAGATGCCGCAGCCTTGCCCTGTCTCTACCTCCAGTTCTTTGTAGAGTGCCATAGTGTAATGCTGGAGCAGGCTGATATTGGTGGAGTCGTGAAGACCATGGATATTGGCCGCCGCATGCCAGGTCGAACCCGATGTCAGTTCGCTGCGCTCCAGAAGCACGACGTCGGACCAGCCGAGCTTGGTAAGATGGTAGAGAATGGAACAACCGATGAGACCGCCGCCGATGACGACTGCTTGAGCGTGGGAGCGCATATAATTCTAGCCTTGAACTGATGACCTCTGCCGCGGCGACCCTGCGCCGACCAGCCTCAGTTTAGGGATGGGCCGTTTCTTCCAAAAGGTGGCGAGAGCGGAAAAGCGGCCTCTTTCCACACGAGATGGGCAAATAAAACGAGGTCATTGATCCCGCAATTTTCGCTTGTTGCCGGAGCGCGCTCCGCTACTGTGACGTCGGCCCACCATGGCATCGAGCCCGTCAGCCGATCACTATTTGGGCTTCCGAAACGATCCAGTCGCGCACCTTGGCGACGGTCGTTCCCTTCGAGGCCGGCCCCTCGGCGAGATAATAGTTCCACGCGCTCTTGGCGCGAGTCGGGAACGGCTCGACGAGCAGGTCACGATCGACATAGATGCGGGCGAGCGACTGGGTGGTCACGATGCAGCCGGCGCCGTTTGCCGCCAGTTCCAGCGCAATATTGGTGGAATTGGTGGAAAGCCGCCTGTCGTTTGCCGAAGCATCTATGCCAAGCGCATCGGCCATGTCCTGCCAGAATTCCTGGCGCCCGTGCACTGCGATCCAGTTGGACTTCAAAACGTCTTCCGGCGTCCTGATCGCATTCTGACCCTGCACGAACTGGGGCGCGCAGAGCAGGACAAGCCGATCGTTCCACAATTGCATGCCGTCTGTCGGAATATTGTCGAAGCGGCGGATCGAAATGAGGATATCGGCGATCTGCTCCGTCGAATCCTCCCAGATCGTGCCATGCAGGAGGATCTCCACGTCGGGGTGTTTTCGGCTGAAGCCGGCAACGCATCTGGCAAGCCAGTTCTCGGCAAGGCTGGTGGGGCAGGAGATGACGACAGTTTTGTTGCGGGCCGATGCGAGAACGGCTTCCGTCGCGAAATCGATCTGGTTCAGCCCCTGGCGCAGCGTGGGAAGAAAGGCCTCTCCTATTTCCGTCAACTTGAGGCTGCGCGAATAGCGGATGAAGAGCTGGCGCCCGAGATACTGTTCGAGCGCGCGCACATGGGTGCTGATCGCGGCCTGCGTGTAGCCCAGTTCATTTGCCGCCTCCGTGAAGCTCAAATGCCGGGCAGAGCACTCGAAGGAGCGGATGTAGTTCAATGGCGGCGGTGGCTTCATTCCGGATCCCCTTTTTTCCGAGGCTAATCCGGCCGGTCCGCGGTGCGCAAGACGCAGATAAGTCATGACGTCGTTTTTCTTGGTCATTGCCGCCGAACTTATCGTGTGAAGAATGGGGTGGGATTGGCCATAGTTTCAGTGAGGCGGAACATAAAAAAAGACGCGTGCCCAATGCCGGGATCTTCGTTATCCCGGATGGCGGATCGCATGAAAGATAGTTCTCGATGAGTGACAGACGCGGCGGCGGTCGGCGATCGCGGGCAAGTCGGGGCGGCGGCGGTATTTCGCAGTTGCCGTGGCAGGAGGTGTCCAACACCTACCCGCCGACGCAGCTTCTCGACGAGGAGCGTATCGATGCGCTTCATCGCAATTCGATGCGCATTCTCTCCGAGATAGGTATCCGCGTCATGAGCGAAAAGGCGATGACGCTGTTCGAGAAGGCAGGCGCCATCATCGATCGCGACAACCTGACGATCCGCATCGACGAATCCATTGTCGATGCGGCGCTGGCTACCACGCCATCCTTCTTCACGCTCACCAGCCGCAACCCGTCTAAACGCCTGACGATCGGCGGCAACACGATGGCCTTCGGTCTTGTCGCTGGGCCGCCGAACGTGCACGACCGGATCAACGGCCGGCGGCAGGGCAACATGGCCGACTACCAGAATTTCACGCGGCTGGCCCATTACTTCAACGCGATCCATATCCTTGGAAACCAGGTCTGCGCGCCAATCGAACTGCCGGCCAATTCGCGGCACCTCGATACCTATAATGCAAATATCGTGCTCAGCGATCTGTGTTACCACTGCACGGCCATCGGCCGGGGCCGCGCCGTGGACGGTATCAACATGATGGCGATCGCGCGCGGCATCAGCGTCGAGGAGATGCGCCATTCCCCTGGCGTCATCACGATCATCTCCGTCAACTCGCCGAGGCTCTTCGATGATGCAATGGCGGACGGGCTCATCGCCATGGCCGAGCACGGGCAACCGGTGACCATTACGCCGTTCACGCTCATGGGTGCGATGACGCCGGTGACGCTTGCGGCTGCGCTCTGCCAGCAGAATGCCGAGGCGCTGTTCGGCGTGACACTGGCTCAGCTCGTCAATCCGGGCACGCCGGTCATGTACGGTGCATTCACATCCAACGTCGACATGCGCTCCGGCGCACCCGCCTTCGGCACGCCGGAGAACGCCAAGGCGAACATTATCGCAGGCCAGCTCGCGCGGCGCTACAAGCTTCCCTATCGCACGTCGAACGCCAATGCCTCCAACGTCGTCGATCTTCAGGCGGCCTACGAGACGGGAATGGCGACCTGGGGGGCGGTGCTTGGCGGCGCGAACCTCATCTATCACGCAGCCGGATGGCTCGAAGGCGGGCTGACGGCGTCATACGAAAAACTCGTGCTCGACGTCGAGATCCTGCAGAACATGATGAGTTTCCTCGAGCCCATGCCCTTCTCCGAGGACGATCTTGGTTTTGAAGCCATCAAGTCGGTGCCTGCCGGCGGACATTTTTTCGGTTCCGAGCACACGATTGCGCGGTACGAGACGGCCTTCTACCAACCGATACTTTCAAACTGGCAGAACTATGGAAGCTGGCAGGAGGCGGGCGGACGCAATGCGCTGGAGCGTGCGACCGACGTTTGGCAGCAGGCCTTGCGGGAATACCAAGAGCCGGCCCTCGACCAGGCCGTTCGGGAGGAACTGGATGCCTATATCGTGAGGCGGCGCGCGGAGATCGGGGCGGGCGAGCCCTGAGGGGACGCGCGGTCTTCCAGGATCGCTTCCGCGTTTTGGGTTCTGATTTGCACGCGCGTCGTCACCGCAAGCCCGCTGCACGGGTTTGCGCGACATGCTCCGGAGGAGATGACGGTGAAGGATACGCACGAAATCCGCTTTGCGGTTCTAATGTTTCCGAACTTCCCGCTGATGGCGTTCAGTTCCATCATCGAACCCCTGCGGGCGGCGAATACGCTGTCGGGCAAACGCTGCTATTCCTGGATAACCGTTGCGGCCGGCGAGAAGATCAAGGCCTCGAACGGCATCGGCATAGAGCCGGACCATCACGTGCGCAATGCACCCGAGGTCGACCGCATCGTCGTGTGTTCCGGCGGTGATGCAGAACACCTCGTTGCCGAGGAGGAGATGGCATGGATCCGGAGGAACCTCCGGTCCGGCGCGCAACTCGGCGCTGTCGCCGATGCGGCTTTTTTCCTCGCGCGCAAGGGACTGCTCGACGGTCATGCCTGCACGCTCCATTGGACCAGCCAGCCGGCATTCAAGGAGGCTTTTCCGCATCTCGACATGCGCACGGATCTCTATGTTATGGATCGCCGCCGCTTCACATCGGTCGGCGGCGTCGGCAGCCTGGACATGATGCTGGAGATGATCGGCCGCGACTTCGGGACTGAACTCGCGGGCGGCGTCGCCGGCTGGTACATGCACAGTCCGCTACGGCGAGATGCGGACCGCCGGATGCTGACATTGCGAATCCGCAGCGGCATTCGCGACGACCTCGTGCTCTCCGCCGTCGCCATGATGGAAGACGCCATCGAGGACGTGCTGCGCATGAACGACCTGGCTAACCGCCTGTGTGTCTCGTCCGACAAGCTCGAGCGCTCCTTCAAGTCCGAACTCGGCATGCCGCCCAACGCCTACTATCGCAATCTCAGGCTCCGACGCGCGGCAGACATGCTGACGCATTCGAGCCTTCCGGTGAACGAAGTCGCCGTCGCCTGCGGTTTCGAGAACGCGGCGAACTTCTCCCGTGCCTTCAGGCAGCAATTCGGCTACGTGCCGCACAGCGTGCGCCGCCGCGTCTCGCGCGCCGGCGAGGCACCACGCGCAGTGGCGGGGATGAAATAATGAGCGGGTGCGGATTCGAGCATAGAAATTGCGGAATTCGCGCAACTGCATGCCGTGACCATTCTCCATCCTGCTGGAAAAGGAGAGCGCCATGAGCATTGTTGTATTTGATCCCGACAGCGTCGAAGATGTGGATTTCAAGGACCGGATGCGTCATCCGGCGGCGGCCGATCCGTCCGGAGGCATGTGGCTTTCGGACACGGAACCATCGTTCATCGATACGAATGCGCTGCGCAAGGGGCGGCTGAACAAGCTCCGCGACTGGATGCGCACGGCCGGTTATGGAGCCGTGATCCTCTTCGATCCTTTCAATCAGCGCTACGCGACGGGATCGCGCAACATGTTCGGCTACTTCCTGCGCAATTCCACGCGCTATTTCTTCATTCCCACCGAAGGCCCGATCGTCCTGTTCGAGTATCCGCAGAGCTACCACGTTTCGATGGTCCTCGACACGGTGGATGAGGCGCGTCCCTCCAAGCTCGTCTGGTCGTCGGTATCCGGCAAGGACGACGAGACTGCCGGCCCGTTCGCCGACGAAATCACCGAATTGCTGAAGCAGCACGGCGGCGGGTCGATGAAGCTTGGCATGGACCGCTGCAGCCATCTGCAAGCTCTCGCCCTCGAAAAGCGTGGTTGCGAGGTAAAAGACTGCCAGGGCGAAATCCTTGCCGTCAGAGCTGTCAAGACGCCGGAAGAGGTCAAGTGCCTTCAGGTTTCGATGGCCGGCGCCGAAGCGGCGGTTTACGCCGTTCGCGAGGCGATCAAGCCGGGCGTCTCAGAAACCGAACTGTTCGCGATTATGTATCACGAGGTCATCCGGCAGGGCGGCGAGTTTATCGAGACGCGCCTTCTGAGTTCCGGCCAACGCACTAATCCCTGGTTCAACGAGGCGAGCGGCCGCAAGATCAGGCCGGGGGAACTGGTCGCGCTCGATACCGATACGATCGGCTGCTACGGCTATTACTCCGATTTCTCGCGCACCTTCCGCTGCGGTCCAGGCAATCCGTCATCCTACCAGAAGTCCCTCTACCGGATGGCCTATGAGCAGGTTCAGCACAATATGGACCTCGTCAAGCCGGGCATGGCCTTCCGTGAGATCGCCGAAAAGGCGTGGAAGATACCCGACCGCTTTGTCGACCAGCGGTATACGTCCGTTATGCACGGGGTCGGCATGCACGGCGAAACACCCTTCATCGCGCATGCGATCGACTACGATACGTATGGGCGGGACGGTCACATCGTGCCGGGCATGGTGATCTCCGTCGAAAGCTATATCGGCGAGAAGGGTGGGCGCGAGGGCGTGAAACTTGAAGACGAGATCCTCATCACGGAAAACGGCACGGAGCTGCTGTCGCGCTTTCCCTATGAGGATGAATTCCTGAGCGGGGAGATTTGATGAAGAAACCGTTGCGGATCGAGCGTGCGAAGGTTGCGAGCCTTTTCATCGACCTCCAGGAGGAGCATCGTCATGACGAGCGTTCTCTCGTCGAAGGGTACGACACGATCCTTCGCAATGCCGCCCGCCTGCAGGAAGCCGCGCGCCGCAACGGCATCCCCGTCCTGCATTGCGCCTATGTCGTCGATCTCGCCGACCATGCCCGCCCGTTCCATCCGCTCGGGCCGGACGGTCGCTCCGCGTTCAGCGACAAGGACGATCCGCTGACCGCGATCTGTCCCGAGGTCGCTCCGCGCGCTTCGGAGCGGGTGCTTGTCAAGAACGAAGCGAGCGCCTTCGGTAAAAGCCCGCTGATTAGCGAACTGCGGGATGCCGGCGTGGAATGGCTGGTGATTGCCGGTGTCTGGACCGAAGCCTGTATCGACGCGACCGTGAAGGATGCGATCACCCTTGGCCTGCGTGTGCTGCTCGTCAAGGACGCCTGCGGCAGCGGCGGTCTCGCGATGCACCAGACGGGCATTCTCAATCTTGCGAACCGCCTTTACGGTGGCGCGGTCGTCGATACGCGGGCCGCGTGCGTTCTGCTGGAGGGAGACACCGTCGAGGCGTGGCAGATCGAGGGATTCGTGCCCCTGCGCTTCACCTTCGAGAATACCGTCACCCTGTATGCGGAACTCTAGGCGGAGAAAGGCAGGCCATAACGCATGGAGATCATCCGGTTCATCATCGACAATCTGGACATTATCGGCGCGCGGACGATCGAGCACATTTCGATCGTCTTCCTGGCGGTCGGGATCGCTATCGCGACGGCGGTGCCGATCGGGATTGCCATCACGCAGTCGAAGAGCACGGCGGATACGGTTCTCTATCTTGCATCGATGATGATCACGATTCCCTCGATCGCACTGTTCGGTCTGATGATCCCGCTGCTGTCACCGGTCGGACACGGCATCGGCTATGTCCCAGCAGTCGTGGCCGTCGTTCTCTATTCGCAGCTCCCTATCATCCGAAATACCTACACGGCGATCACCAACGTCGATCCGGCGCTGCGCGAGGCCGCGAAGGGGATGGGAATGAGCACCTGGCAACGTCTTAGGCAGGTCGAAATCCCGCTCGCAATTCCAGTCATCATGGCCGGCGTACGTACCGCCGTCGTCATGAATATCGGTGTGACGGCGATTGCGGCCTATATCGGCGCGGGCGGCCTCGGCACCTTCATTTCGCGGGGTATCAGCCAATCCGATCCCCGCCAGCTGGTGACCGGCGCCTTGGCGGTCTCGCTGCTGGCGATCGCCGCCGACCTCTTCCTCGCGCTGGTACAGCGCCTTCTCACCTCACGCGGTATCCAGGGGGACGCTACGCAATGATCCGGCTCGAGAACCTGACGAAACACTACGGCCCGGCGCACAATCCTTTGGTAGCGGTCGACAATATCAGCCTCGATCTTCCCACCGGCGAAATCTGCGTGCTGCTGGGCCCCTCGGGCTGCGGCAAGACGACGACGATGAAGATGATAAACCAGCTGGTCCGGCCGACCGGCGGCAAGGTGTTCATCGACGGCAAGGATACCAGCGCCATCGATCCGATCGAGCTTCGGCGATCCATCGGCTACGTGATCCAGCAGATCGGCCTGTTTCCGAACAAGACGGTCGAGGAGAACATCTGCGTCGTGCCCGACCTTCTCGGCTGGGATCGCCGGAAATCGCGGGCCCGCGCGCAGGAACTCCTGGAGCTCGTGGGACTTCAGCCCGACCTCTTTCTCAAACGCTATCCGATGGAGCTTTCGGGCGGCCAGCAGCAGCGCGTCGGCGTCCTGCGCGCGCTGGCGGCCGATCCGCCGGTCATGCTGATGGACGAGCCATTTGGTGCGATCGATCCCATCAACCGCGAAGTCATTCAGGAAGAATTCCTGAAAATGCAGCGGGCGATCCGCAAGACGATCATCTTCGTCTCGCACGATCTCGACGAGGCGGTGAAGATGGCAGACAAGATTGCGATCTTTCGCAGCGGCAAACTCGAGCAGTATGCCGCGCCCGATGATCTTCTCGCACGTCCCGCCAACAGCTTCATCGAGGATTTCCTTGGCTCCGACCGGGCGCTGAAGCGCCTCAGGCTCATCTCGGTGCGCGACGCCATGGAGACCGATTTCATCACGGTCCTGGCTTCGGATTCCATCGAGGACGCCGTCCGGTGCATGCGCGCGTCGCGCAGTGCTGCCGCCTTTGTCCTTAATGCGGACGGCGATCCGCAATTCGTCCTGGGCGAGCAGGTGGCGGACGATCGCTCCGGCACCGTCGGCGACCATGCGGAGCCGGTGAAGTGCACGGTGCCGTCGACCGGCGACCTCCGGCAGGCGGTATCGTTGATGTTCGCCCACGACATGCTGGTGCTGCCCTGCATCGACGAAGGCGGCCGGATGGCCGGCGTGATGAGCTATCGCTCCATCGTTCACAATCTCGGCCACGGGGAGAGCGCATGAGTGCTTCCGTTGCCGTAGCCGCACCCCAGAAAGGCCGCTGTCTCGCGGTCGCACCGGTCCTCGCCCTGGTCGTGCTGGCCGGGGTGATCGTCTGGCTGTGGGCGAGCGGCATGGCAGAGGAGATTCTTGCCTATTCCGACGACATTTCCTATCTCGCCATGCAGCATCTGGAACTAGTCGCCTGGGCGGGGGGACTGGCTATACTCACGGCCGTGCCGGTAGGCATCGTGCTTTCCCGGCCGGCTTTCCGCTCTGCTTCCGAGGCGGTGATGCAGGTCTTCAATATCGGCAGCACCGTGCCGACGCTGGCGATTCTCGCGCTTTCCATGACGATGCTCGGCATCGGGACGGTTCCCGCGGTGTTCGGTCTCTGGGCCGCCACCCTTCTTCCGATCGTCCGCAACACCTATGCGGGCCTGCACGCCGTCCCGCCTCACCTTGTGGAGGCGGCGACCGGCATGGGCATGACGCCGCGGCAGGTCTTGTGGCGCGTTGAACTTCCAAACGCCCTCTTCGTGATGTTCGGCGGCATCCGCACGGCACTCGCGATCTGCGTCGGCTCGGCGCCGCTGGTCTTTCTGATCGGCGCGGGCGGGCTTGGCGAACTGATCTTCACCGGGATCGCACTGGACGAACTCCCGATGATGATGGCCGGGGCGATACCCACGGCACTGATAGCGGTCGCGGTCGATTTCGTCTTCGGCCAGATCCAGTACCACCTCGTTCCACGGGGCATAAACCCACTACGATAACAAAAAAGAGAGAGGAACTGAAATGACCTTCGTCCCGAAATTTGCCAAGACTCTTCTGTCGGCCGCTGCCGTCGCCCTTGTCGCGACGTCTACCTGGGCCGCAACGATTACCGTGGGGGGTAAGAACTTCACCGAGCAGCTGATCATCGCCGAAATCACCAAGCAGCTCCTCGAGAGCAAGGGCTACACCGTCGACAAGAAGGACGGCATGGGCACCAAGATCGTCCGCGCCGCGCTTGAGAACGGCGAAGTCGATGTCTACTGGGAATATACGGGGACGTCGCTCATCACCTTCAACAAGGTGACGGAGCGTCTTTCGCCGGAAGAGACCTACAACCGCGTAAAAAAACTGGATGGCGAAAAAGGCCTCGTCTGGCTGGCTCCGTCCACGGCGAACAATACATACGCCTATGTCATCAAGCCGGGCAATGCCAAGACGGAAGGGATGGCGACTATCTCCGATCTTGCCAAGGCCTATAACGACGGCAAGGACATTCTCATGGGTACGACTGCCGAGTTTCCGAAGCGTCCGGACGGCCTGATCGGCCTGGAGAAGGTCTACGGTTTCGAGACGGGCCGCGCCAATATCCGGCCGATGGATCTCGGCCTTGCCTATAACGCACTCGCCAACGGCGATCTCGACACGATCGCCGCGCAGGCGACCGACGGCCAGATCGCGGCACTCGGCCTGAAGACGCTCAAGGACGACAAGGGCTTCTTCCCGAACTATGCGCTGACACCCGTCGTGCGCAAGGAAGTGCTCGATGCGCATCCGGATCTCAAGGAGACGCTCGAAGCGGTTTCGGCGAAGCTGGATGATGCGACGATGCAGCATTTGAATAGCGAGGTCGACGTCGAGAAGAAGACGATCGAAACCGTGGCCGCCGACTACCTGAAGTCGCTCGATATGTAAGCCGGCGCTTTCACTGTCGAATGGTCCGCCCGCCTGCAGGTTTTCTGCAGGCGGGCGGGGAGGAGGCGTGCCGGAAACCGGCCGTCAGATGCATGGGGCCGGTCAATGCCGGCCGTCTTTTCGAGGAAGTCCGAGAGAATGGTCAAGATATCAAGCGTCCGCATCCGTCCGCTGGTCCTGCCGCTGAAGCAGCCCTACCACTGGTCCTATGGCATCCGTGAATCCTTTGCCGTCAACCTCATCGAGATCGAGACGGATGATGGCACCGTCGGCATCGGCGAATGCACGGTTGCGCCGGACCAGACCGGCACCGCTGCCGTCCTCCATCGCCTTGCAACACATCTCGTCGGCCATTCACCCTACGATGTGGCGCCGCTCATCGCGCGCATCTTCCATCAGGAATATCTCGGGCACGGCGCCAACATCATGCGGGCCGCCAACCAGATGTTCGCCGGCATCGATATGGCCATGTGGGATCTTCAAGGCAAGCTCGCCGACCTTCCCGTCCACCGGCTGCTCGGCGGAGCGCATCGGAAGGCGGTCGGTTACTTCTACTTTCTCCAGGGCGAGACCGCCGATGATCTGGCGCGTGATGCTGCCGCCGGCCACGCCGCTGGTGAACGGATCTTCTATCTCAAGGTCGGTCGCGGCGAGAAGCTCGACCTGGAAATCACCGCTGCGGTCCGTCGCGAGATCGGTGACGCGCGCCTGCGTCTCGATGCCAACGAGGGCTGGAGCGTGCATGACGCGATCAACATGTGCCGCAAGCTAGAGAAGTACGAAATCGAGTTCATCGAGCAGCCGACGGTGAGCTGGAGCATTCCCGCCATGGCGCATGTGCGCGAGAAGGTTGGTATCCCGATCGTCGCGGACCAAGCTGCCTTTACGCTCTACGACGTCTACGAGATCTGCCGCCAGCGCGCCGCCGACATGATCTGCATCGGTCCGCGCGAGATCGGCGGCATACAGCCGATGATGAAGGCCGCCGCCGTGGCGGAATCCGCCGGATTGAAGATCTGCATCCACTCTTCCTTCACCACCGGGATTACCACCTGCGCCGAGCATCACATCGGGCTTGCCATCCCCAATCTCGACGATGGCAACCAGATCATGTGGCAGCTCGTGCAGAAGGACATCGTCTCCTCCCCCGACCTCGCTCCGAAGAACGGCTGGATCGATGCCTTCAAGAAGCCGGGCCTCGGCTTCCAGCTCGCCGACGATCTCGTCGCCCATGGTGAAAGACGCTACGCGGCAAGCCGATGACCACGGTCGAGAAATCCCGCGAGGCGATCGAGACGATATGCCTGTCAGCGCTGACGCAGCACGGCGCGGCTGCCGACAATGCCCGACCAGTGGCGCGCGCGATCGCCAGGGCGGAGGCGGACGGCAACCGGGTCTGCGGCCTTTATTACCTGCCGGTCTTCTGCCGGCATCTGACGGTCGGCAAGATCGACGGAAAGGTCGTTCCCGCCGTGACCACGCGCGGTGCCGTGGTGACGGTCGATGCGCGATCGGGCTTTGCGCATCCTGCCATAACGGCCGGCATGCCGGCCCTGATCGCCGCCGCCCGTCGATCCGGCATCGCTGCCATGGCGGTGCGCAATTCCTACAATTGCCTCGCGCTCGCCCATCATGTCCTCCCGCTCGCGGAAAGCGGCCTGATCGGCATCTGCCTGTCGAATGCGCCGGCCTCCGTCGCGCCGCCGGGCGCCACGCGGGCACTCTTCGGGACGAATCCGCTCGCCTTCGCCGTGCCAACGAAAGAGGGCGCGCCTCCCATCATCGTCGATCAGAGCATGAGCGCGGTCACCAAGACGGAGATGATCCTGCGACGCAATCGCGGCGAGACGATCCTGACCGGCTGGGCGCAGGACAGCCGTGGCCAGCCGACCACCGACCCGGCCACCGGCCTGGAGGGCTCGCTTCTGCCGGCCGGCGGTCGCAAGGGCGCTAATATCGCCCTGCTGGTCGAAATCCTTGCCGCGGCGTTGACCGGCTCGGCCCTCAGCACGGAGGCGAGCGCCTTCGGAAACGACGAGGGCGGGCCGCCGCGCGTCGGGCAGTTCCTGATTGCGATCGATCCCGGCCATTTCTCCGCGGATCACTTCACTGATGCCCTCGGCGGGCTGGTCGCAACCCATGAGGCTGCGGGGGTACGGCTTCCCGGCCGCTCCGGAGAAAATCATCCCGTCCGCGTCGATGCCGATCTCTGGGAGACGGCATTGCGGCTTTCAAGGCAGACAGACGTCCGGGAGCCTCGAACGAACTGAACAACCACGGAACCGAAGGGAGCAACGCAATGTCTATCATCGATATCCTCAGGAATGTCATCCAGGCCGCTGTGGTCGCCGGTCTCGCCATGGCGGGTACCAGCGCGGCGGCGCAGGAAATCAAAGTCGGCGGCAAGGATTTTACCGAGCAGTTCCTGCTTGCCGAAATGACCACGCAACTCCTGCAAAAGAACGGCTTCACCGTGAGCAAGCGGGACGGCATGGGCACCAGTATCGTACGTGCCGCGCTGGAAAACGGCGAGGTTGATGTCTATTGGGAGTACACCGGCACGGCGCTCGTGAATTTCAACAAGATCACCGATCGCCTGACGCCCGAGGAAACCTACAGGATCGTCAAGGAGAAGGATGCCGAGCGCGGCATAACATGGCTCGCTCCTTCGCGCGCAAACAACACCTATGCGCTGGCGATCCGCAGGGACAATCCGACGACGGACGGCATGGCGAGCCTGTCGGACCTGGCCGCTGCCTATAGCGCCGGAAAGGATCCGCTGATGGCGACGACAGCCGAGTTTCCCAAGCGGCAGGACGGGCTGCTCGGCCTCCAGGAAACCTATGGCTTCGAGGCAGGACGAAGGAACATCCGGCCGATGGATATCGGGCTGGTCTTTCCCGCCCTTCAGAACGGTGACGTCGATCTCGCGGTCGTCGCTGCAACGGATGGCCGGATTGCTGCCATGGACCTGGTGCTGCTTAAGGACGACAAACATTTCTTTCCTGACTATGCCCTCGTGCCGACGATCCGGACCGAGACCCTGGAAGCCAATCCCAAGCTCGGCGAACTGCTTGACCAGCTTTCCGCCAAGCTGGACGATGCGACCATGCAGCGGTTGAACGGTGAGATCGATGTTGAAAAGAAGTCGATCGAAGAGGTGGCAACCGCCTTCCTGACGGCGAGTGGCCTTCTTTAGCTCGCCTGTCGGACGCTTTGTCCGGCTTTTTGCCGCGCTGACAGTAAAATGCCGGCGCGGCTCTTCTTCGTTCATCCGGGAAACAAGATGGATTATCAACTCGACGCCGACCTGGAGGACTTCGTGGATAGGGTGGAGACATTCTATCCGCCCGATGCGCTAGCCTTGCCGATCGGCGACAACCGCAGGATCTATGACGGCATGTGCCGCGCCCTGCGCCAGCCGCATCCCGAGGGAGTGAGCCGCACCGATCGTCTGGCCGAAGATTCCGGGCACAGGACCATAATCCGGGAATACCGGGCCGATGGGAGCCATCGGCCGGATCGTCCGGTTATCCTGTACTTCCATGGCGGCGGCTTCATTCTCGGTGGCCTTGAAAGCCATGACGACGTCTGTGCCGAACTCTGCGCAAAGACCGGCCTGTCTGTCGTTTCCGTGGACTACCGGCTGGCGCCGGAACATCTTCATCCCGCGCCGTTCGAGGATGCCGTGCGCGCGTTCCGATGGGCCGGCAAGTGCTTTGATGCTCCGCTCCTCGTCGTCGGGGAATCCGCCGGCGGCAATATAGCCGCCTGCCTCTGCCATGCGATGAGGCATGCGGAGTGCCCGCCGATCGGCCAGCTGCTGATTTATCCCGCCATGTCCGTGCCCTGGATGGGCGAGAGCCACAAAATGCATGCGAAGGCTCCCCTGCTCTCGTACGACGACGTCAAGGCCTATGACACAGTGCGGGCAGGGGAAATGCCGCCCTACGACGACCCGCGCTTTAGCCCCTTTGCGTCCGGTGACTTTTGCGGACTGCCTCCGACCGTCGTTTTCACCGCGGAATATGATCCATTGGCATCGGAAGGAGAGGCTTACAGCAAGGCGGTCGGCGCTGCCGGTGGCGCAGCAGTGCTGCACCTTGGCGAAGCGCTGCCGCACGGCTATCTCCGGGCGTGCGGTCTTTCCACACGGGCAAAACGAGCATTCGACCTCATCGTCAGCGAAACGGCACGCCTTGCGGCTGGTGCCCATCCTCACGTTCCGCCTGGAGATATTCGGCACACATCAGAGTGAGATCATCCCATAGGGCCTCGGCAAAGCTTCGCAGGACAGAGACTTCGAAGGATTGCGAGCCGACACATGGCCGATGAGCGTAACCACCGAGCGACCGACACGGTCCTGCCCTTGGACACAACCCCGCACCCGACGGCCCTTCGAGAATCATGAGTATCCGACCGTGGCTTTGATCGATGCCGCTGGCATGCGGTTCAAGCCGTCGGGCGAGACCTCTCCGGGCTTGAACAGGCCGAGCTTGTCGAGCGGGCCCGTCACGGCACGCACCGTCCGTGTCGCGACCTTCGCATAGAGAGCCGTGGTGTTGAGCTTGGCATGCCCGAGCAGAACCTGGATGATCCGGATATCGGTGCCGTCCTCCAGCAGGTGGGTGGCGAAGCTGTGACGCAGCGTGTGCGGCCCGACCCGCTTGGCGATGTCGGCGGCCTGTGCCGCCTCGACGACGATGCGATGAAGCTGCCGCGTGCTGATCGGCTTCATCGCGTGCTGCCCCGGGAACAGCCAGCCGTCGCGGTACATCACGCCCTGCTGCCGCCCGACCTTCCACCACTCACGCAGAACCGTGAGTAGATCCTCCGAGAACATAGCGTTGCGATAGCGCCCGCCCTTGCCGTGCTCGACGCGCAGCAGCATGCGCTCGCTGTCGACGTCCGCGACCTTCAGCATCGACACCTCCGCGACCCGCAGGCCCGCGCCATAGGCGACCGAGAGCGCGGCCTGATGCTTGAGGCAGATGGTGGCGTTGAGGAGCCGCTTGGAGTGACGTGGCCCGAGGCGGCGCGGTTCTTTGGCTGTTGATGGTGCTTGTATTGTAGCGAACGACTGTGCCAATCGAACTGCTCGATATAAGCGCCGGTGACGGGCGAGTCCGTTCCGGTCCTCAAGGAGGCGGGCGCGAAAGTGTTCGCCGGGTCGATGGAAGAATTCGTTCTGAAGACCGACCACTTGCCGCGTTCATGTTTCGTGCTCGAAAAGTCGCATAAAAGGGCAGTGTGGAACTGAAATAAGATCGACTTCAAACAATCATCAGCGGGGGCATGACCATGGTCGTCGTTACCCATGAAATGGGATTCGCCGCGCATGTCGCGGGTCAGATTGGAAAAGGGCGAACTGGCGGGCGTTGTGCGTGGCATGGACGCGCCGAGCCAAATCCTGCAACACCCCAAGGATCCGCGCATCTAGGCCTTTCTGCGCACCTATCACGAGCGCAACATCTTCTGACCCGCGCACGAGGAAGCGGTTTTGGCTTAGCCCGCGCCTCAGTTGGTTCTGCGGCAAATGCTTCCGTGCTGCAAACTTGGTTGTGTTTCGATGGCTCTGCCAGAAACCCGAAGTCGAGATACGGAAAGACTTCCTACTCCATTTCAATGCCGCACTGAATAGTCGCTGCGCAGGTGGTCGACTTGAAGCCGAGCATGGACCGGATCGGGCGATCGATTCGCCGATTGTCCTGCTCGATCCGGTTATCCAGGTATTGGCTTTGCCGGATGCTGATCGGCTTCAGTGGCCGTTGCGATTAGTCCCGAAGTCGACTCTCGCCATCGCAGGCAATAATTGCCTCCCGGTTCGTCTGGCTACCGTCAATGACGATACGATCTGGTCGGCCATGACGGTTCAGCGCTTTGCGGATGAAGCGCTTGGCACCCGACAGGTCACGCTTCTCGCTGAACAAGAACTCTACCGTGTCGCCTACGCTGTCGACGGCACGGTAGAGATACATCCAGCGACCGGGCACCCGGATATAAGTTTCATCAATGTGCCGTGTGTGTTTCGGCGTGCAAACTTCACTGCCGATTGACACGAAGCACTTGCACTGGTGGCCGAGGTGCAGGCCGGCCATGAACGGACGCGCGGCCAGGCGCCCCCCGCTGAGCGGCCTGCCAATCGTTACGTTGGCGAGTGCAGGAGCTTTAGCAAATTAAGTCCCATCACAGCATCGCGCTCGGTGGCCGTCAGCAGTCCGAGACAGGTCGCGGCAAAGGTGTCCTCGAAATCGACCCATTCGAGCGCCGGGCTGAAGTCCGAACCCCATAGGCATCGCTCGGGTCCGAAGCGGTCGAGAATGATGTCTATGAATGGCTGCGCGCCAGGATGTGGTGGCGTCGCGGGAGCATCGCTGGTGGCATAGAGCCCCGAAATCTTGACACGAACATTTGGCGATTTCGCCAAACGCAAAAGCCCATCGATACGGTGCTCCGCCTCTGCCGTGGAAGGGCGGGTCGCAAAAAGCCCCGGCAGACCGAGATGGGAAAAAAGCATCGGGCATCCGGCCAGCGTCTCCACCAGTCGTTCCAAGTGCACTGTAGCTTCGGGGCGGGCGTTGAGCGACAGGATGGCTTTGTGCCGGTTGAAGGCGGCCCACACGGATGCCGGCCACGCGCAAAGCGTTTTCGCCGCCGCCGCATCCGGCAAGTACAAGGCCACGCCGACATGACCCGCACCGAACAGCCAATCGATCGCTTCCACCGAAGGCGCAGATGCGACCGGCAGAAAAGCCAGGCTGGCGATCCATGGGCGCGTTGCCGCCAGCGACCGGAGATAGGCGTTGTTGTCTGGATCGATACCGTCGGCCTCGTAGCCGATCACCAGACCCTTCGCGATAGGATGATTTCTCCTCAGTCTTTCGTAGGCGTCAATGTCGCTTACCTCGCCGAGGACAGGCTGGCCGTTTCCACCAGGGAAACCGTGGCGAAACAGGTGCAGATGCGCGTCGGCCAGCGTTTTCATGGCGCGCCTGTTCCTGCAAGATCGGCCAGGATCATCTCCGCGGCGAGCAGGCCGTGATATGCGTCGGTCAGCGTCACCGGGGAGCGAGAAACACCATCCCTGACCCCCGCCAGGAAACATTCGAGTTCCGCCGTCAAAGGGTCTTCGCCCGCGTCCGAAAAATAGATGGTTTGCGGTTCCGGCCCGAATATCCGCAGGACGCCGCCGGCATCCATCTCGATCCCGCCAGCCGTGCCTATGACCTCGACGCGGTCGACCGGTGCGTCCTCTGTGGGATAGAGCCAGGCGGTGGTCAGCCGCCAGAGCACGCCCTTGTCGTCTTCCACCATGGCCGCGGTCAGGGAGTGCGCGCCTTGGCCTTTCCGACGCCTTGCGGTTGCCGACACCGGCACTCCTTCGCCGATCCACAGCGCCAGATCGATGTCGTGGATCATGGTCATCAGGACGGGGTCGATATCGGGATAGCGTGTGGCGTGGCCGCCGTCGCGGTAGCGGCGTGACGCGATCGAGACCACCTGGCCGATCGCACCCTTGCGTACATGCTCCACCAGCGTCCGGTGTTGGTTTGAAAAGCGCAAGATATGGCCAGGCTGTACGAATGCGGAACTGGCCGCTTCCAGTTGGCAAAGTTCCAGAGCCTCCCGTGAAGTCGGTGCGATCGGCTTTTCCAGCAGGACGGGAATGCCGTGCCGCAGCGCAAGGGCGGCAAGCGGCAGATGTGCTTGAGCGGGCGTGGCGATGACGATGCCATCCGGCCAGAAAGTCTCAAGCATCGAAGCGGCATCGCTGCCGAACTCGGTGATGCGAAAATCGGCGGCGGCTTTTTGTGCAGCCTCGACGCGTGTGTCGGCCACGGCAAGCGTGCCGTCCTCCATGGTCGACAGGCACCGCAGATGCTCGCGCCCGAAGGCGCCGGCGCCTGCCACCAGCAGCTTCATGCAACAGCGCCTTCGAGACCAGCGCCGCAGACGATGACACAGATGCGGCCGGCATTGTGAAACGCGGCATGCTTGGTGCGCAGCGCGGCAATCGCCGCCGAGCCGGCCAGATCGGCCGCGATGGCGAATTCGGACCAGAGCCATTTAGAGGCGTCGAGCATATCATCATCCGAGACCAGGACGATGTCGTCGATCGTGTCGCGCACGGTCTCGAACACGCGCTGGTCGGTCTCGCGACAGCTCATGGTCGGCACTTTGGAGGTGACTTCGTCCAGGGCGACGCGGCGGCCGGCTTCGAGGCAGGCTTTCAACGTCGGCGATCCGGTCGGTTCGACGCCGATCACGCGTACGCCCGGCCGGCGCGCCTTCAGGGCCGTGCCGAGCCCGGCGACAAGACCGCCGCCGCCGATCGCCACGACCACGGTGTCGAAATCCTCGACATCCTCAAGAATTTCCAGCCCTACCGTGCCCTGCCCTGCAACCACCAGCGGGTCGGCGAAGGGGTGAAAATAGGCGGCCCCGATCGCGGCGGCATGGGCAAGGGCTGCCTTGTTGGACTGGGTCCATTCGTCGCCGACGATGCGGACGTCGGCGTTCCAACTCTTCATCTTCTCGACCTTGGCCGGCGAGACGTTTGAAGGAACGAAAATATACGCCGGCACGCGGGCGACAAAAGCCGTGCGGGCAACGGCGAGGCCGTGGTTGCCGCCGGACGCTGTAACGATGCCGCCGGCGATTTCTTCCGGTGGCGTGCCGAGAAAACGGTTCATCGCGCCGCGCGCCTTGAACGACCCCGTCACTTGCAGCAATTCGAGTTTGGCGACTACGTCGGCTTTAACCGGTAACGGCTCCCGCGCCGAGGCGATCCGCATGGTCGGCGTGCGGCGGACGAAGGGAGCAATGCGCGCGCGCGCCGCTTCGATATCGTCGATAGTGATCATACGATCGTTCCTTCATAGGGGGACGCCACAACAAGGCAGCAATTGCCGGGTCGCACATGACCGGGATGGCGTCGACCATAGACGATCCCGTCCATCGAATAGGACAGCGTTTCGGGTTCGAACGACAGGTCCCAGGTGCGATGGATGCGTCCGGCCGGCTGTCCGGCTAAAACCCGTTCGCCATTGGCATGGAAGGGTTCGAAAATGCCCTCGGCGGTGGCGTAGACATAGGCCGCCGCTCCGCGCAGCTCCAAGATTTCGCCTTTGGGGTCAACCGGAGGTGCCGGCACCTGCTCGATCACGCCGAGATGAGCCAGAACATTGCGCACGCCTTTCCGGCAGATCGCCAACGCGTCGAGCGACACGGCCCCGCCACCGCGCATTTCAGTGCCCACCGTCACCAGACCGGACCGGCAGGCGGTTGCCGTTGCCGTGCGCTGGTCGCCGAGATTGCCGATCACCACCGTATGCGGTGCGCCGAACGACAAAGCGGCGGCGACGGTGCGCCTATGCAGGTCGCGGTCGGCGGTCGGCTCGATAATGGCGCTGGGCAGGATGTCGAGCGACGAACCGCCCGAGTGAAGATCGAGGAAGGCGTCGCCCAACGGGAAAATCTGCCCGGCGACATAGGCACTGATCTGCTGTGTCATCGTGCCTTGCGCATCGCCGGGGAAAACCCGGTTGAAGTTGAGGCCATCGATGGGCGACGTGCGGCTTGCAGCGGTCACCGCATGCACATTGTTGGCCGGCATCAGGATGAGCCGGCCCTGAATGCTCGAAGGATCGAGTTCCCGGCTCAACTCGCCGATGGTGATCGGGCCTTCATATTCGTCGCCATGATTGCCGCCTTCGATGATGACGGTGGGCCCCTTGCCCCCGGCGATCACGGCAATGGGGATGCGCGTCACCCCCCAGGCATCGTCGTGGGGGGAATGTGGGAAGTTCACAAAGTCGACCTGCTTGCCGGCCTTGTCGAAGTCGATGCCGGTGAAAGCATTGCCGGTGTAGGTGGGAAACGATTTTCGCACGGTGTCTATCATCGATTTTCCAAACTCGCCCCGGTCTTGACCCCGGCAATCATCCGTTCGTGGCCTGCAGCAGTTTCGGCATCCATCACGCCGAAACGCAGCGCACAGCGAAATATCCCGCCGGGGGCGATTTCCAATAGCCGACCCTTCGCCTTGGCGGCACTAAACCCGTCCGGTTCGGCCGTTGCCGGCAGGACGAGCCCGAGTGCATCCTGATCCGGGCCGCGGGTGATCCAGCGCACCGCATAGCCGAGTTCGCCGGGGCGGTGGCTGACGAAATCCGCCGTGCGGTCGGGATGGATCTGAAGCGCATGAGCCCAGCCATCCACGCCCGACCTTGCCTGCATGGTCATCACGAGTTCCGGCAGGACCGCCTCGTCCTTGGCGAAAACGCGATGCCGCGCCGGATCGGCGGCAACGGCGTCGTGGTAGCGGCAGTCGTCGGTGCTTGGCGGGAATGCTCCCGGCAACAGCTGTCGAACCGCGATGTCGCGGCGGTCGTCGGCCACCGTGTCGACAAGCCGGCCACCGTCGACTGGCCGGAAATTGATGTGCGCGAGATACATCAGTTGCATGGGCGAGCGTTTCAGGCTTTTTATCTCCATATCCACCGCAACGCCGGTTGCGCCCTGCTGCAACCGCACGGTGGGCCGCGCCTCATAATCATGGCTGAAGGCGACCGTTTGCCGGCTGCGTCCGGTCAAGGCCATGAACGGTCCCTCGGCGTTGTCGCCGACGACAAGCTGCACCTCGTCATAAGGCGCGTTGGGCAATTCGCCATGCAGGGGATGGCTGTCGCCGGGGCCGGGATTGCCCATGGCCGCTGCGCCGCAATGGATGAAGAACGCGCCGTAATTGGCAAGATAGTCGCGGGTCGCGACAGGCTCGCCAAACATCGAGCGCATGGTCAGCGTGCGGTCGAGAAACGCCGCATCCCAGATCTGCTGGCCCTGGAACGGAAGCAGCGTGATTTCGCCCTTGTCGTTGGCGATGCGAAGGCCGGCAACACCGCTCCGGTAGCGGAATGCGGTGGCGATCATGCCTGCGTAGCGGGCAACGACCCTTTCGGAGGGGGCAAACTGTTCCGGTACAAGGTCGATAAAAACATTCTCGGAGAGTATGGCGAAGGCCTTTCTGTCAATCCCGTGAGGAGTGGCTCCGGTCAGGCGGTTGGCGCGTCCGCGCGCATCGCGCCTTCCTGTTTGAGATCGGCCCACAGTGCTGCCGGCAGTTCCCTGTCGAGCAGCGCTCGGTTGCTTTCGACCTCGGCCGGGCGCTGGCCGCCCGGAATGATCGAGACGACGGCGGGGTGCAGCAGGGGGAAATTGAGCGCCGCCTCGATCAGGCGCACGCCGTGGCGCCGGCAGACGGCATCGATGCGCGCGACGCGGTCGAGGATTTCCTGCGGCGCCACATCGTAATTATAGAAGGCGCCCGGTTTTGCCCCTGTCGCCAGGACACCCGAATTATAAGGGCCGCCCAGCACGATGCCGATGCCGCGTTTCTGGCACAACGGCAGGAAGGAACTCAGCGCCTCCTGCTCCAGCAGCGTATAGCGGCCGGCGAGCAGGAACAGGTCGAAGTCGCCGCGCTCGGCCAGCGTCTGCGCCATCTGCCATTCGTTGATGCCGCCGCCCAAAGCCTTGATGACGCCCTGGTCGCGCAACGCAAGCAGCCCATAATAGCCCGAGCGCATGAATTCATCGATGCGCTGATCGGCGGCCTGCTGGCTGCCATGGGTGAACATGTCGAGATCGTGGGCGAACAGGATGTCGATGCGGTCGACACCAAGCCGTTCCAGCGACGCCTCGAACGACCGCATCACGCCGTCGTAGCTGTAGTCGTAAACCTCCTGCCGCGAAGGCGTATCGAAGAATTTTCCGATCCCGGTCCGCTGATCCGGTGGGCAGGCGCGCATGATGCGGCCGACCTTGGTGGAAAGCACGTAATCATCGCGCTTTTTCCCGCGCAGGAAGGGATTGAGGCGGGTCTCGGCAAGGCCCAGCCCATAGAGCGGCGCCGTGTCGAAGTAGCGGCAGCCGACGTTCCAGGCGGCATCGAGCGTGGCGTTGGCATCCTCGTCGGTGACGGCGCGGTAGAGATTCCCCAGAGGCGCGGTGCCGAAGCCGAGTTCGGTGAAATCCAGTCCGCCATTGCCGATGCGGTCGAAATGCCGGGTCTTCATGGGGTACCTCCGTTCTCCGTCGAACCCTACCAGGATAGGGTTATGCCAGGGGTGCCGAACCGTTGGTCAGCCATGAGAATTGCCGTAGGATCAGGCTGGAAATGGAACCCGATGGCGGAGCTTGCATGACGAGGCCGGACGAGAATAACCTGTTCAGGATAGCGCTGGATGAGCTTGGCGGCGCGCTGGCAGGTATGGACGACAGCCGGATCGATGCCGCCTGCGCGTTGCTTAGCCGTGCCGGCAAGATCGTGGTCTATGGCTGCGGCCGCGAAGCGCTCCAGATCAAGGGATTTGCGATGCGGCTCTATCACCTCGGCCTTCCGGTAGCGGTGGTCGGCGATATAACGACGCCCCCGCTGGGCAAGGGCGACGTTTTTCTGGTCAGTTCGGGGCCGGGCGAAACATCGACCGTTCTCGCCTTGATGCGGGTGGCAAAGGAGGCGGGCGCGACCGTCCTGCTGGTGACGGCACAGCCGACAAGCAGCGCTGCCAGCCTTGCCGACTTCACCCTGGCTATTCCGGCGCAGACCATGGCCGACGACCAGGGGGCGCAAAAGACATCGATGCTGCCGATGGGATCGGTGTTCGAAGGCGCGCTGTTCGTGCTGTTCGAGGTGATGGTACTGAAGCTGAAAGTTTCGAGGGGCGAAGCATCGCAAACCATGCGCGCCCGGCACACCAATATGGAATAGGGTCGCAAGGTGTCGCGAAACAAAAATCACTTCACCGCGCCCGCCGTCATGCCCATGATGAGATAGCGTTCGAGCACGATGCCGATGACGGCCAGCGGCGTGATCGCCGCCGTGGCGAGCGCCGCCATCGACCACCAGTTGATGCCTTGCGAGCCGGTCTGGCTCGCCACCATGACGGGGATGGTCTTTGCGTCGGTGGAAGTCAGCAGAGCGGCAAAAAAGTATTCGTTCCAGCACAGGACCAGCGCCAGGATGAAGGCCGCGACCATGCCCGGCAGCGCGATCGGCATGACGATCCGAAAGAAAGCGCCCCAGATCGACAAGCCGTCGACGAGGGCAGCTTCTTCAAGCTCCACCGGGATCGAATTGAACTGGTCGCGCATGATCCAGATGACGATGGGCAGCACCATCAGCGTATAGAGCAGGATCAGCCCGATGCGCGTGTCGAGCATGCCCACCTCGCGGTAGAGCACGAGGAAGGGCAGGGCGAGCGCCACCGGCGGCAAGATGAGTTGGGACAGGAAGAAGAAGGAGATATCTTCGTTCTTGAAGAAACCGAACCGGTAGCGGAAACGCGTCAACCCGTAGGCGGCGAGGCTGCCGATGACGATGGCCAGCGCCGATGCGCCGACTGAGGTGATCACCGAGTTGATGAAGCGCTTGAAGAATTCGTCGCGCACGGTGGAGGTCTGGAAGATGCTGTCGGGCGAAAGGCCGAGCGAGCGCCAGCCTTTCCAGTCCGGCTGGAAATCGACGAACGGTATGAGATGGCCTTGCGTCACGTCGACGGCGGTCTTGAAGGACGTCGTTATCGTCCAGTAGATCGGAAACAGGCAGACAAAGGCCCAGAAGACGAGCGCGCCGTAGATGAACACGCGGCTGGCGAGAAAACCTACCGGCGAGCGAAGTTCCGTGGCGGCATAGTCGGTGGTCTGTACGCTCATGCCGGCCACCTAGTTGACGTTGCGAACGAAGCGATTGGCGATCTTCAAAAGCACGGTCACGAACACGACGATGATGATCAGGTAGACCATCGCCAGCATAGTGCCGTAGCCGACATTCGAACGGTCGCGGTATTCGCGGTAGATGAAACTGGTGACGGAATCGGTGGCGCCTCCAGGCCCCCCGGACGTGATCGTGATGATGATGTCGGCGAGCTTCAGCTTGAAGATGATGCGCAGGATGACCGCCGTCACCGACACCGGCAGCATCAGCGGAAACGTAACCTGCCAGAACGTCTGCCACGGGGTAGCGCCGTCGACCTTTGCGGCCTCCAGTACTTCGCGCGACATCGCCTGCAGTCCGGCCAGAAGCATGATCATCATGAAGGGGATGAAGGTCCAGGCATCAAGCACCATGATCGAGACGCGCGCGGTGATGGGATCGCTGAAAAAGGCCGGGTTCTCCCAGCCGAGATGGCGCGCCAGCGTCGCGGCAGGTCCAAAACGAAATTCCATCAGCGATTTTCCGATCATCCACGACACCGCGACGGGCGACAGCATCAAGGGCAGCAGGAACACCACGCGGAAGAATTTCCGAGCGCGAATCTGGGCGTTGAGCAAAAGGGCGAGGCCGAAGGCGATGGCGTATTCGACCAGCACCGCCAGCACATAAAGCACCATATTGAACAGCGCGTTTCGGTAATAGGGATCGACCAACATCTGCCTGAAATTGTCGAGCCCATTGAATTTTCGACCGCTGAGGGAGGCAAGGTTCCAGTCCGTCAACGCGATATAGAAGCCGAACAGCGTCGGGAAAATGACCATGGCAATGGTGAACAGCAGCGCCGGCAGCAAAAACAGGGCGCGCTGGCCGTCTTCGCCACGCCTCAGCACCTGGCTGACGCCGAGCGCGACACCCCACAGCACATAGGCGTAGACGATCGGCCGCCATGTATCGAAACCGAAGCCGATGCTCCCCGCCCTGTACAATATCTGAACCAGGATGGTCGCCAGCAGGCAGGCCGTCGCCAACACCATAAGCGCTCGACCGAGTCTTCTGCGGCCCGGCGGTATCAGATCGCCTGTAGCCGCATTCGCCGGCCATCCGTTCATTGCCGATGTGTGGGTCGAAGTGTGGTCAGCCACGCTTTTGCCGCTCAGGAAGCTTCGATAATCGGATTGGCCCGGCAGCGTTTCGGCCGCCGTGCCAGAACTCATCAGTTCGCAAGCCTACATCCCGAGAGAAGCCTTGTAGAGCTTGATCTGGTTGTCACGACCGATCTGGTCGGTCAGTTTCTCCCAGGCGGCGGCGATGGCGTCGGCGCCTGCCTGCGCGGTATTCTGGCCGGCGAAGACCTTGGCCAGCTCGTCCTCGGCGATCGAATAATACTGGAAGATGCCGGGGATGCGCGGCTCGATCGCCGCGTTCGGGTGGTTGTAGCTGTCCGATTCCGACTTCAGATAGGACGAGATGAACGCCTCGTCATAGCCTGCCTCGACCCATTCCGGGATGTTGAAGTGAGAGTTGCGGTAGGGCTGGAAGCCGGACGGATACATCGATGTCCAGATGGACAAGTCCTTGCCGCCAAGATGCGCCGCGGCTGACCAGGCAGCCTTGTGCTTCTTCTCGTCGCCATCAACCCGCGCCATGACGTAGACGCCCCAGCCGAGATAGGCGCAGTTCGGAGCGAAGTTGGGGCCGCTGGCCAGTTTTTCCCACGCGCCGGTCTTGGAATTGTAGACGTCGTCGGAGCCCGGCAGGATCGAAAATCCGGTCAGATCGCCGACCACCGAACTATCGCTGGTCTTGACGTTGGAACCGACGTCGCCCCACCAGACCACCATCGAGCCGGTGCCGGCCAGGAACTGCTGGAATGCAGTCGTGTTCGGGTCGGCGTTGATCTGGTCTGACGGCTCGAAGGGCAAGGCGTCGACGACATCCTGGATGGCGCGGACCCAGCCGGGATTGTTGATGCGAGGCTTCATCGTATCGGCGTCGAACAGCCAGGCCTTGTCGTCAGGGTGTTTCACATAGGCGGTGGCGCGGCTGCCAAGGAAGTAGAAGCCGAAGCCGCCCCATGGCTTGGGCGCGTCGAGATAGCCGAACACATCCTGCCCACCGGCCTTCTTGCCCTTGAGGAACTTGGTCGTGGCCTGTACCTGCTGCCAGGTCGTGGGCACGCCCCATTCGGCAAGGCCGGCCTTGTCGCCGCCGTCGGCTTTCCACGCTTCCGCGAGCCCCGCATCCGAAAACACGTCGGTGCGATAGTTGAAATTGTGCGCATCGCCGTCGACCGTGACGCGATACTGCTTGCCGTCCCAGGTGCCGACCGGCGGCTTGAGGTAGCTGACCAGATCGTCGAATTCGATCTGGGTCTTGACCCAATCGGGCATTTCCGACGTGAGCCCCTTGCCGCAGACATCGCCTTCGAAGGGCGCGCCCATTTCGATGAGATCGAAATCGACGGTGCCGGTGGCGACCGACTGCTGCAGGCGCGCATTGTAATCGGCCTGGGCCAGATCGATCCAATTGATCTTGGCGCCGGTATAAGCTTCCCATGGCTTCAAGAAGCCACGAAACAGAACGTTGTGAAGGTTCTGGTTGTTCAGGCCCATGAATGTCAGTTCGACGCCGGCGAATTCGCCTTCCTTGATGCTGGCCTTGGTCGCTCCGAGGCACATCTCGCCGACTTTCTGGAAATCGGCATCGGTCGGCTGCCCCTTGCCGACACCGGGGATTTGAAGAATCTGCTTGCGCAGCGCTTCGTCGGCCGAAGCCGGCCGGGTGAACATGCCCAGCCCGGTACCGGACGCCGTTGCAAGAGCCGCGACACTGGCTGCGCCCTTGAGCACGTCACGACGGGTAGCACCCGCCGCCAAGAGTTGGTTGTAAATTCCTGCTTTCATATTGGTCCTCCCAGACACGATCCCGATACACGAAGCCAGCACTGCTGGATGACGGCGCACTGATCGCGCCTTCCCGTACATTGGAACGGCGATGCCTCGCATCGCTCGACGCCCTATGTTCGGGCAGTCCTGCAGGTAACCTGATTGGCGAGCGGTACTATTCTCGTAACCGGGAGCCGTGTCAACGAGCTCAGCTTTTTATCTATAAGAGACTGTCTTGCTATCTGTAAGACCGTCTTGCCCTCGCCGTTTCCGTTGGTTAGCTTCGCTGGAAAAATGGCTCCTAGGGCCGGAAGAGGGCAAATGGCTCAGGTCGCGATCACCAATGTGGGTAAGGCGTTTGGGCCGGTAAAGGTCCTGCACGATGTCAGCGTGGACATCGCCGATGGACAATTCGTGGTTCTGGTCGGCCCGTCGGGTTGTGGAAAATCCACCTTGCTGCGGATGGTTGCCGGTCTTGAAACGGTGTCCGGCGGCACGATCGCCATCGGCGAGCGGGTGGTCAACAACCTGCCGCCGGCCAAGCGCGATATTGCCATGGTGTTCCAGAATTACGCGCTCTACCCACACAAGACGGTCGAGCAGAACATGGCCTTCTCGCTGAAGTTGAAGAAGACGGACCCGAAAATCGTTTCCGAACGGGTGACCCAGGCGGCCGATATTCTCGACCTCGCGCCCTATCTCAAGCGCTATCCCCGGCAGTTGTCCGGCGGCCAGCGCCAACGTGTCGCCATGGGCCGCGCCATCGTGCGCAATCCGCAGGTTTTCCTGTTCGATGAACCGCTTTCCAACCTCGACGCGAAACTGCGCGTTCAGATGCGCAAGGAAATCAAGGAACTCCACCAGCGGCTGAGGACGACTACGATCTACGTCACCCACGATCAGATCGAGGCGATGACCATGGCCGACAAGATTGTCGTCATGCGCGACGGCCGTATCGAGCAGGTCGGCGCACCGCTCGACCTCTTCGATCGCCCGGCCAATCTGTTTGTCGCCGGTTTCATCGGCTCCCCCTCGATGAACCTGCTGAAGGGGGTACTTCGGGCCGGCGCGAATCCCGTGGTGGACATCGGCGGCGTAGCCTTTCCGATTCCGCCAAGCAGAAGCTTGGAAGACGGACGCAGCGTCATCTACGGCATCAGGCCCGAGTATCTCGAAATCCACCCGGACGGTGTGGAGGCGCGCGTCTCGGTGGTCGAGCCGACCGGCTCGGAAACGCTGGTCTTCCTGCGGTTTGGCGATAACGAGATCGTCGCCCTGTTTCGCGAACGCCAGGACTTCACGCTGGGCGATACGCTTCGCCTTAAACCGCGGATGGACAAGGTCCATCTTTTCGATGCGGATAGCGGCCAGCGTATCTGATTTTACCGCGGAACGGGGATTTGGGGACAAAAGAATGCTCAAAGGGATCAGCCCGCTGCTCAATGCCGATGTGCTTCACGCTCTGCGGGCGATGGGGCATGGCGACGATCTCATCATCGCCGACACCAATTTCCCCTCCGATTCGACCGCGCGGCAGACGCGGCTCGGCAAGCTACTACGCATCGACAACGTCACCGCCGCCGAGGCGATTGAAGCCATCCTGTCACTCTATCCGCTCGATACTTTTGTCGACGATGCCGCCGCGCGCATGGAAATTGTCGGCCATCCGGACGACGTTCCACCCGTCCAGCAGGAGGTTCAGCAGGTGGTGGACAAGGCCGAAGGGCGGTCGCTGCCGCTGGTTCCGGTTGAACGCTACGCTTTTTATGAGCGCGCCAAGCAGGCCTATTGCGTGATCCAGACGGGCGAGCGCCGCTTCTACGGGTGCTTTGCCTTCCGCAAGGGCGTCGTCGCGCCGGACGCCGAGTAGCGCCATGGTCAAGGCCAATCCAATCATCATCCTTGGCGTCTTCGTCGCCGACACCGCGTACCGGGCTTCCCGGCAACCGAGGATGGGCGAGACGATCCTTGGAACCTCCTTCTCGCTCGGCCCGGGCGGCAAAGGCTCCAACCAGGCCGTTGCGGCCGGCAGGCTTGGCGCGGACGTCACTTTTCTCACGCGCCTCGGCGTCGATGCCTTCGCCGACCTCGCCAGGAAAACATGGACGCAGGCCGGCGTCATCAGCGCCGCCATCGACACGCCCGACAGCTATACCGGGGCTGCCTATATTTTCGTGGAAGAAGCTACCGGCAACAATGCCATCATCGTCAGCCCCGGTGCCGCCTCGCTCATATCGCCAGCCGACATCGACGCCGCCGCCGGCCTGATCCGCTCGGCCGGCGTGTTCGTCACCCAGCTCGAACAGCCCATCGACGCGGCCCTGCGCGCGCTGGAAATAGCCCGTATCGCGAAGGTGATGACGATCCTCAACCCAGCGCCGGCAGCCTCACTTCCGGAGCGTATTTACGGGCTTTGCGATTACATGACGCCCAACGAGACCGAGGCCGAGGAACTGACCGGTGTGAAGGTTTTTTCGATTGACGACGCCCGCCGCGCCGCCGCCGTCCTGCTCGCCAAGGGCGTGGGGACCGCGATCATCACCCTTGGCGACAAGGGCGCGCTGCTGCACACACAGCACGGCTCGCATCATGTGACGGCCTTCGATGCCGGGCCGGTCGCGGAAACCACCGGCGCGGGCGACGCCTTCAACGGTGGATTGGCCGTCGCGCTGTCGCGGGGCGTCGCGCCACTCGAAGCGGTCCGGTTCGCATCGGCGGTCGCCGGCATTTCGGTGACGCGGCCGGGCACCGCTCCCTCCATGCCGACGCTTGGCGAGGTCGAGGCGCTGCTCGCCAAAGCGTGAGATTTTGGTCTCGGCGTGTCGGCGACAGACGTCTACCGGTGCTGGAATTGCGTCAGCGTTTCCGGGAACATCTGCGCGGAAAAGCCCGGCAGGGATGGCGCCTTGTAGGCCGCATTTTCAATGATGCATGGGTCCATGAAATGCTCATGGAGGTGGTCTACATATTCGATCACCCTGCCGTCCATCATGCCGGAAACCGCGACGAAATCGATCATGGAAAGGTGCTGCACATATTCGCAAAGCCCGACGCCGCCCGCGTGGGGCCAAACCGGCAATCCATATTTGGCCGCGATCAACAGCACTGACAGCACCTCGTTCAGCCCTCCCATCCGGCAGGCGTCGATCTGAACGATATCGATGGCGCCTTCCGCGATGAACTGCTTGAAGATGATACGGTTCTGGCACATTTCGCCTGTCGCCACCTTTACCGGCGAAACGGCCTGACGAATCTTGCGGTGCCCGGCGATATCGTCCGGGCTGGTCGGTTCCTCGATGAAAAGCGGCTTGCAAAAAGCCAGCCTGTTTACCCACTCGATGGCCTCGTCCACCTCCCATACCTGGTTGGCGTCGATCATCAGATGGCGATCCGGGCCGAGCACTTCGCGCGCGATCGTCAGGCGCCGAATGTCGTCGTCCAGGTTCGCGCCCACCTTCATCTTCACATGGTTGAAACCGGCGTCGACGGCCTCCCGGCACAGTCTGCGAAGCTTGTCGTCGGAGTAGCCCAGCCAGCCGGCCGATGTCGTGTAGCAGGGATACCCTTTTTCCTGCAGGGTCCGGATACGATCCTGCTTGCCCTCCGAAGCCTTCTCGAGAATCCGAAGCGCTTCATCCGGCGTCAGTACGTCGGTCAAATAGCGGAAGTCGACGATCATGAGTATCTCCTCTGGCTCCATGTCGGCGACCAGCCGCCAGACAGGCTTTTGTGCCTGCTTGGCCAGAAGGTCCCACACGGCGTTAACGACCGCGCCGGTGGCAAGATGGATCGCGCCCTTGTCCGGCCCTATCCAGCGCAACTGGCTGTCGCCCGTCAGGTTACGCCAGAACCGGCCGGGTTCCTTGCGGATCGCGTCGATATCGAGGCCAACCACAAGGTGCCGCAAGGCTTCGATGGCGGCGCAAACCACCTCGTTTCCGCGTCCGATCGTGAAGGTGAAACCGTGCCCTTCGAGACCCACCACATCGGTCTTGAGGATGACATAGGCCGCCGAATAGTCCGGGTCGGGGTTCATCGCATCCGACCCGTCCAGTTGTCTGGAGGTCGGGAAACGGAGATCGAAAACGTTGATGTCGGTTATCCTGCGCATTTTCTGTCTCTCCTGACTGAATAACGGTCGACGATGATGAACCTCAAAGCCCCGGGTTAATCCTCCTGGAAGCTAAGTGGATGAGGCATGTAACCGACAAAGCCCACGATTTTCCACCGCCCTGCTACCCTCGTGCAGAAATACAGCGTTTGCCATTTGAGCTGTTCAACTGCGCCGCCCGGCTTTGCGATCGTCCCATGGAACTTCTTGTGTAGAACCGCACTGTCGCCATCGACGTCGATATCGCGCATGTTGGTGACCCGAAACAGCGCGGCACGCAAAGGCTCCGCGAACTCAGTCGAAGCGGTTTCTCGGGCCTGTCGCAGCCATTCGTTGCGATAGGCATCCACCGAAGGGAACTGCAGCCGCCAGGAATCCGGGTTGTTCAGGAAATGGGCGTGCATCCCGAAAAAACCCGGGGTCACGAAATCGCCCTGAACCATCGACCAGTCCTGCGCGAGGAAGGCGTCCACGTCGCGCCGCACCAGCATTTCCCACAGTTCATGGCGGTCGGCATCGCCGGGCGGAAACGGATTTCTGTCAAATATCATCTTGGCCTCTCCCCGTGATGAAATGTTCCGATTGGTCGAGCCGTTCCGTCCCCTGAACAGCCTAGTCCAGCGCCTTGACCTTACCCGGAAATCAATTCCAGAAACGGCAGATTGCCGGCCAGCAAGCCGGCATCGACATTCAAGGTGGTGCCGGTAATGCCACTGGCGAAGGGTGAGGCGAGGAACGCCGCCGCCCGCGCCACCTCCACCGGCTCCACCAGCCTGCCCAGCGGATAAAGCTTGCTCACCGCAGCCAGAATGCCCGGCTCCTGCGCGATGCGGTGATCCCAGGCGCCGGTCCTGATAGAACCGGGGACCACGACATTGGCGCGGACACCGTTTCGGCCCTCTTCCGTCGCCACCGCCCGCATCCATGCGTTAAGCGCCGCCTTGGCGGCGGAATAGGCCGGGTTCCCGCAATGGATGAAGGCATTGACCGACGAGATGAAGACGAAGGCCGTGCCTTCCGGCTGGCTGCGCATCGCGGGAAGAAATGCCTGCGTCAGCAATGCCGCACTGCGGAAGTTGATGTTCATTTCATGGTCAAGCACGTCGGTCGAAACGCCCGCCAGCGTCTCGGCGCGGGTCCAGCCGGCATTGGAGATGACGGCGGCCGGCACGGCCTCCGTGCAGACCTGATCGGCAAACGCGGCGATGGCGCGGTCGTCGAGCAGGTCGAAATGATGCGCCTGCGCAATCTCCGGCCTTGCCAGATCGCTTCCCTCGACATCGCAGGCGACGACCCTGACGCCGAGTTCGAACAGCACCCCGACCAGCGCGCTGCCGACGCCGCCGCCGGCACCCGTCACCACCACCGTGCGACCCTTGAAATCGATCATGCAGCGTCCGCCTGTGCAGCACTTTACGTCCGAAAGCCTAGGCTTCATGGAACAATCGTTGAAGGTGGAACGCAAGATGCCGGTCGCTTTGTAAGAAAGCAACATGGCTTCCAAAAATAATGTTGCTTTCCAACAAAAGCTGCACGAGGATCGCAACCATGCACGACGACAAGGTGACACATGCGCTATGACCTTCTTGTGAAAGGCGGACGGGTCATCGACCCAGCGTCCGGACTGGATGCGGAGCGCGATGTCGCCGTTGGCGACGGCAAGATCGTAGCTATCGAAGCGGACCTGCCGGCCGCGAATGCTGCCCGCGTGGTCGAGGCCTCCAGCTGTCTGGTGACGCCTGGTCTGATCGACCTGCACAGCCATGTCTATTGGGGTGGAACCTCGCTCGGCGTCGATGCCGACCGGCTCGCGGCCAAGAGCGGCACGACGACCTTCATCGACGCGGGCAGCGCCGGCGCCGGCAATTTTCTCGGCTTCCGTCGCCACGTCATGGAGCGCTCCAGGGTCCGCATCCTTGCCTATGTCAACATTTCCTTTGCCGGCATTTTCGGCTTTTCCCATACCGTCATGGTCGGTGAATGCGGCGATCTCAACCTGTGCAATCCGCGCGAGGTGGTGGCGATCGTGCGCGAACATGCGGACGTGATCGTTGGCGTAAAGGTGAGGTCCGGCCGTATCGCCGGCGGCACCAGCGGCATCGCGCCGGTCGACATCGCGCTGGAGGCCGCCGATGCGGTAAGCCTGCCGCTGATGACGCATATCGACGAGCCGCCGCCGGGCCGCTCGCAGGTTCTGCCGCGCCTGCGCAAGGGCGATGTGCTGACGCATTGCTTCCGGCCTTTTCCCAACGCGCCGATGTTCGCCTCGGGCACGGTGCGGCCCGACATGCGGCTGGCGCGCGAGCGCGGCGTCATCTTCGACATCGGCCACGGCATGGGGTCGTTCGATTTCGAGGTGGCGCGCGCCATGCTGAAGGAAGGGCTGACGCCCGATGTTATCTCCAGCGACGTCCACCTCTATTGTGTCGATGGCCCTTCCTTCGACATGCTGGTCTGCATGTCGAAGCTGCAGGCGCTGGGCATGCCGCTGCTGGACGTCTTGCGCGCCGCCACGCAAAAGCCGGCCGACGTGATCGGCCGCGAGGACCTTGGCCGGCTTGCGGTCGGCCTGCCGGCCGATATCGCGGTGCTTCGCGAGCGTTCCGGCCGCTTCACCTTCATCGATTCACGCGGAACGGCCATGGTCGCCGACCAGCGGTTGGTCAGTGACGGCATCGTTGCAGGCGGAACATGGTGGCCGAACGAGGACGACAATGCGGAGGAGACGGAGCATTTCCAGCCGTCTCGCCAATGCACGCATGTCGATCTCGCCACGCGTTACTTCGCGAGAAAGCCGCAGCAGCAATAAGTGCCTGCGGAGGCCGCAGGCCTACCTCACTTCGGCGCAGCGTAGACAGGCGTTGGAATTCCTTCCATCCGGGCCTTGATCTGCATCGCCACGAACTTCGAGTAGAAGCGCGACAGCGCCAGATTGCCGCCCTGAAACCACAGCGCTTCTTGTGCGGTCGGCTTCCACATGTTACGCGGCTCACCGTGCCATGGGCCGGGATCGCCGCGCACGCCGGAGCCGAGGCCCCAGCACGGCCCGATCCTGTCCGCCGCTTCTCGCGACACGACCGTGGCGACCGTCTCGTGCATGGATTGGTAGCCGGTGCAGGCGATGACGGCATCGACGGCAAGTTCCCTGCCGTCCTCGAACAGGATGCCGTCCGGGGTGAGCGACTTGATGCCGACCCCGCTTACCACCCCGATCTTGCCGTCGATGATCAGGTCCGAGGCACCGACATCGATATAATAGCCAGCCCCGGTGCGAAGTGCCTTCATCATCAGGCCGGTCTCGTCGTCGCCGAAATCGATGGCAAAACCCGCACCGGAAAGGCGGTCGTAGAAATCGGCGTCGCGCGCCCTGATCCGGTCATAGAGTCGCTTCTGGCCTTCCGGCATCAGCGCGAAAGGCACGGAGGCCGCCATCATGTCCGCCTTTTCGGTGGTGATGCCCCGCGCCAGCGCATCTTCCGAATAGGTGTCGAATGCCAGATTCATCAAGGTGCCGGATTTCACCACCGTCGTCGGCGAGCGCTGGATCATGGTGACGTTTGCGCCGCTCTCCCACAGGTCGACGCTGACGTCGTGGCCGGAACTCGCTGCGCCGATGACCGCGCAGGCCTTGCCGCGAAAACGCGACCCATCGAAATACCGGCTGGAGTGCAGCAATTCGCCCTTGAAGACGTCGGCGCCCGGCAGGTCGATCATCCTGGGCGGGCCATAGGCTCCGGTGGCGAAGACCAGTTGCCTGGGCTTGAGCGTGACGCGCTCGCCATCGCGGTCCACCTCGACGGTCCAGGTCTTTTCCGCCTCGTCATAGGAGGCGCTAGCGCAGGTGCTGGAGGTCCAGTAGTTGAGTTCCATCACGCGCGTGTACATTTCAAGCCAGTCACCCATCTTGTCCTTGGGCGTGAACACCGGCCAGTGCTCCGGGAACGGGACGTAAGGCAGGTGATCGTACCAGACCGGGTCGTGCAGCACGAGCGAACGGTAGCGGTTGCGCCATGAATCGCCGGCGCGGGCGTTTTTCTCCAAGATGATCGTGGGCACGCCGAGTTGGCGCAGCCGCGCGCCCAGCACGATGCCACCTTGGCCGCCGCCGATAATCACGCAATAGGGTTGGGTTTCAGTGCCGAGTTCCTGCGTTTCGCGCCGCCGTGCCTCGGACCAGGTCTCGCGGTCGGGGTCGGCCACGTGCTTGACGCCCAGCGGGCGCTTCGGCCCGCTGCGTTCCTCGAACCCTTTAAGCTCGGTCATGGCCGTGAACAGGGTCCGGCATTTGCCGTCGCGCAAACGGATCGCCCCTTGCCCGCGCACCGCAGCCGTCTCGAAGGTGAACCACGCCTCCACGCAGCCGTCTTCGTCCGTTGCCGCTTCCCCGGAAAGGTGCCAGCCGTCCGGCCGGCCCGTCGCCAGCGTCGCATCGAGCATGTCCCGGATCGCGTCGCGACCCTCCATGGTCTTGATGTTCCAGGTGAAGGCGAGGAGGTCGCGCCAATAGCAACCTTCGAGGAAGAGGCCCGCCGCCGCGCTGGAATCGCGCGCCTCCAGCGCCTGTGCCAAGGAACAGAGCCAAGCGGCTGCCTGTTTCGAAGGTGCGGTCACGAGCATTGATCTTCCCTGTTGCATGCGCGGCCTTTCCGGGCGGGGCGCTTGGCGCGCTTCGGTCTCAGTCGCCCAGCGGTTCCATTTCCTTGCCGGTGCGATGGATCTGGACATTGTATTTGATCCGGCGAAGCGTTTCGCGGGCGGATGGGCCAAGCGCGTAGCCGGTCGCCACCGCCATCAGGTCGATCACCGCCAGGAACGCGAAGCGCGACGCCGTCGGCTTCAGCGTGTCGGGGTATTCGGCAACCGCGACCGTCAGCGCGACATCGCTGACCCGCACCAGATCGGTATCGGGCGCGGTCAGACAGATCGCGCCCGCCCGGTAATGCTTGGCGATCTCGACGGCCTCGATGACTTCGCGTGTCCGCCCCGTCGCCGAGATGGCGATGACCAGATCGGTTGGCTTCAGGGCCGAAGCGGTCATGCGCATTACGTAAGGGTCGCAGTGCGCGCTCACCGTGATGCCGTACCGGAACAGCCTGTACTGAATCTCCTGCGCCAGTGCCGAAGCGCTGCCGCCGAGGCCGAACACCACCACCTGCCGTGCCTTGGCGATGAGGTCGGCCGCTTTCTGCACCTGTACCGGGTCCAGTTGGCGTTCGGCTTCCTGCAGTGCGCGCCGCGCCTCACCGAAAACGGCGCTCCAGCAAGGCACGCCATTGGCGGCGTCCGCCGTAGGCTCACTGCTGAGATAGAGCGCGCCCACGACCAGGCTCTGCGCGAGCTTCAGCTTGAAATCGCGTACGCCCGCGCAGCCGATCGTGCGGCAGAAACGGGTTACCGTCGGTTCGCTGACCCCCGCGCGCTGCGCCAGCACCGCATTCGACGCATCGACCGAAAACTGCACATTCTCTAGCACCACGTCGGCGACGGCCCGCTCCGCCGGGCTGAGATTGCTATAGCTGTCCTTGATCAGCGAAATGATGTCGGGGATGCGCGGCGCATCGTTCTGCATCCCGGCATCGGCCCGGGATGAAACGGCGCGCGCACTGCCGGTCGCCTGGTTCGGGGCGGGCGCTTTCGTCCTCTTTGCTCGCAGGTCGTCGTTTCGAGCCATGCCGGTCCGCTCCTTGCGGCGGGTTCATCCGACCAGCCGTCACCGTGAGTATGTAGGAAAGCAACACGTTCTTCAAGGGTCATTAATATATGTATATTCAATTAGATAAGACAAATTATCGTATGCAGGTTACGCCAATCCGTTGCCTCGCTTGACAGCTAAGTAGGATAGTTACAAACTCGTCTGGCAAAGAGACGACCTTGATGGTCACGGCGCAATCTCCGAGGGACGAATGAACGCGGGCCACGCATCCATCCCGAAGCTAGCCGTGCGGGCGGCGACCAAGGCCTATCACACGGCTTCCGGCGATCTGCTGGCCTTGGACGGTTGCAGCATCGATATCCATGCCAACCAGATCGTCTCGATCGTCGGCCCTTCCGGGTGCGGCAAGACCACTTTGTTGTGGGCGATGTCGGGTCTTCACCGCCTGTCCAGCGGCGAGATCACCCTCGACGGCACGCCGGTTACCGGCCCCCGCCCCGAAATCGGCCTCGTCTTCCAGGAAGCCAACCTGCTGCCTTGGCGCAACCTGGACGCCAACATAAATTTCCCGTTCGAGATCAAGGGGCTGAAGCCTGACCGCGAATGGATAGGCCACCTGCTCGAGCGGGTCGGCCTCGAAGGGTTCGGCGGTAAGTTCCCGCGCGAGCTTTCCGGTGGCATGCAGCAGCGCGCCGCGATCGTGCGCGCGCTTTCGCTCAAGCCGTCGGTCTTGCTGATGGACGAGCCGTTCGGCGCGCTCGACAGCTTTACCCGCGAGGAGATGAACCGGCTGGTCGAGGAGATCTGGCTCGATAGGCCGACCACCATCGTGTTCATCACCCACAGCATCGAAGAAGCGATCTTCCTGTCCGACCGGGTTGTCGTCATGAGCGCACGACCGGGGCGCGTGGCCAAGGAATATGCCGTGCCGTTTCCCCGCCCGCGCTTGCTGGAAATCATGGCGACCAGAGAAGTCTTCGACCTCCATAATGCGATCAAGATGGATATCATCGGCGCGCGGGTCGTCCAGACACCCGCCGCCTTCAGACCTGCCGCGACCGCCAGTTGAGGATGTGAGCCGTGAGCGACGTAATCCCTGAATTCTCCAAGGGCGGCGATGGGCAAAAGGTCAGCCTGACCAATCTGTCTGCATTTTCCAGCGGACCGGGGATTCGCTCGGGTGCCGAGATATTGGCCATCATCCTGGTCGCGGTTGTCGTGATTGGCGGGGTCGAACTGTCGCTGCGCTACTTCGAAGTTCCGCACTACATCATGCCGCCGCCGAGCGCGATCGTGGTCGCGCTGGTCACCGAGTTCCCGCTGATCCTGCCGCATCTCGGCTATACCCTGGTGGAGCTGTTTGGGGGCTTTTCCATCGGCGCCGTTGTCGGCCTGTTTCTGGCCGCGGTCATCACCCAGTTCCCCTTCGCCGAGAAGATCGTTGCGCCCTATATCCTGCTGCTGGTGACGACGCCGATGCTGGCGCTGGTGCCGTTGCTCATCCTGCGCTTCGGTTTCGGCTACGAACCGCGCATCATCGCCGTGGCGCTTGCGGCCGGACCGATGGTGATGATCAACGCGGCCACCGGTTTCCGGCGCGTCGACAGCGCCAAGATCGCGCTGGCGCGCTCCTATGGCGCCAGCACGTTGCAGATATTTTGGAAGATACGCGCGCCGATGGCTCTGCCGATGATCCTCGTCGGCCTGATGATCGGCGCCATCTTCGGCCTGCTGACGGCGGTCGGTGCGGAAATGGTTGGCGGCGGTTTCGGCCTCGGAAACCGGCTGACCACCTATTCCTCGATGATCCAGATGCCGCAGTTTTTCGCCGTCGTGCTGGTGCTGTCGACGCTTGGCATCCTGATCTACGTCCTGTTCTTCCTGATCGGGAAGAAATGGGCGAGCTGGGAGGCCTGACCAACGGCGCGACCGCATCGCGCGGGTAACAAGAAGACCACAATCGTCAATTCGGGAGGATAAAATGACGAAAGCTAGCCTGACACCGACCTGCATCGGCGCCGGAATGAGCCGCCGCTACTTCCTGCAGGTTACCGCCAGCGGCCTTGTGACGGCGACCGCGCTGGGCTCTGGCCTTGGCCGGGCGCAGGCCGCCCCTTATGAGAAATTCACCTGGATTTCGCCGCGCGGCACGCTCGAAGTGCTCGACGACTATCCCTATTGGGCAGCCAAGAAGGCCGGTTATTTCGACGGCCTCGAAACCGACATGCAGCCCGGCCCGTCCGATGGCACCGCCACGGTGAAATTCGTCGATGTCGGCCAGGCCGACATGGGGTTTCCCTCGCCCGGCGTCTTTTCCTTCGCCATCCAGAACGGCATGAGGCTCAAGTCCATCTTCCACATGGGCGCGCGCGACACCTTCGGCTTCGCGTTCCGCAAGGGAGAGGGCTCCAACGACCTCAAGAAGCTGGAAGGCAAGACCATCCTGCTTGGCTCGGCCGCATGGCAGGCGATCACCGATCCGCTGCTTGCCTCGCAGGGCGTCGACATCAAGAAGGTCAAATATGTCGAGGCCGGCTGGCCGACCTGGGGCACCGCACTCGCCAGCGGACAGGGCGACGCAGCCCTTTCATGGGAGGGATTGCGGGCCGAATGGATCGCCAAGAAGCTGGATTTCGAATATTGGCTGGGCGTCCAGCATTCGAAGTTCCCGGCCAACACCTTCGTGGTTCGCGCGGCGGACCTGGAAGACCCGGACCGCAAGGCGTTCCTGGAAAAGTATCTGCGCGGCTGGGCGATGGGCCTTGAATTCGGCTACCAGAACCCGCGCGCGGCGGTGGAAGCGGTGTTCGAGCAGTTCCCGACGCTGGCTTCCAACCTGGGGCCGGAGCTTGGCACCACCTCGATCCTGCAGCAGGTCAACGTCTTCCGTGGCGACATGGAAAAGCGTGGCGGCTGGGGCTGGCACGACATGGAAAGCTGGCAGGCCTTCTTCGACGAGATCCACAAGATCGGCCAGATCACCGCACCGGTTAAAGCAGAAGACGTGGTGAGCAACGACCTGATCGCCGGCGCCAACGATTTCGACAAGGCCAAGGTCAAGGCCGACGCGGACGGCGTCAAGCTGTCCGAGGGCTTTGCCGCGCTCGATGTCGACACCATCAAGGCGCATCTGTTCGACTCGGCGATCTGAGATCGAAAGACGACGCTCAAGGGCCTGCGGGCGGCGGTTTCGCTGCCGTCCGCAAGCCGCGATACAACGGGTGATGGAGAGGGCATATGTCCGATAAAGTAAGGGTTCTGGTCATCGGCCTCGGCAATATGGGCGCGTCGCATGCCAGCGCCTATCACCGGCTCGACGGCTTCGAGATCGTCGGCATCATGAGCCGTTCGATCAAATCGAAGAAGGTACCGGCCGAGCTTGCCGGCTATCCGCTCTTTGAGGACTTCAACGCCGCGCTCAGAGAGGCGAAGCCGGATGCCGTGTCGATCAACTCATGGCCCAACACCCATGTCGAATACGCGCTGAAATCATTCGCGGCCGGCTGCCATGTCTTCATGGAAAAGCCGATCGCCACCACCGTCGAAGACGCCGAAAAGGTCGTGGCAGCGGCGAAGACAAGCAATCGCAAGCTGCTACTGGGCTACATCCTGCGCGTCCACCCCTCGTGGATCAAATTCATCGAGGTAGGCAAGACGCTCGGCAAGCCGTTGGTCATGCGCCTCAACCTCAACCAGCAATCGAGCGGGACGGCTTGGCAATGGCACAAGAACCTGATCGATTCGCTGATCCCGATCGTTGATTGCGGTGTTCACTATGTCGATGTCATGTGCCAGCTGACCGGCGCGAAACCGGTCCGCGTGCACGGCATCGGCGCCAAGCTGTGGGCGGACGCGGCTAAACAGAATTACGGGCATCTGCATGTGACCTTCGATGACGGCTCGGTCGGCTGGTACGAAGCAGGCTGGGGGCCGATGATGAGCGAAACCGCCTATTTTGTGAAGGATGTGGTCGGGCCGAAGGGCGCCGTCTCCATCGTCGCCGGACAGTCGGAAAGTGCCGGCAAGGAGACGGAGGAAGTGTCCGATTCCGCCGATATCGACCGCCATACCAAGACCGACGCCATCAAGATTCACTACGCGGCGGTCGATGCCGACAAGAATTTCTCCAAGCCCGACGAGATATTCTCGATGCAGGACGAGCCTGGCCATCAGGAGCTTTGCGACCGCGAGCAGGAGTATTTTCTGCGCGCCATCCGCGAGGACTTGGACCTGACGGACTCGATGGCCGCCGCCGTCGACAGCCTGCGCATCGTGCTGGCTGCGGAACAGAGCATTCAAGAAGGCAGGGCCATCGATTTGGCCTGAAACCGGAGTGACGTCGAGTCTGGGCAGGCTCACCGCGACGGCAGCAGGAACATCAAGGGGGAAGACATGGCGATAACCGACAGCTTGCTGAACACCTATGCGGAGTCCGACGCGCTCGGCCTCGCCGGGCTGGTGCGGCGAGGCGAAGTTTCGCCCGCCGAACTGGTGGCGTGCGCGGTCACGCTGATCGAGCGGTTGAACCCCGAACTCAACGCCGTGATCCACAAGCTCTACGACATGGGCCGCGAAGGGGCCGCGACCGTGGATCGCAACGCGCCGTTCGCCGGTGTTCCGTTCCTGCTCAAGGAGCTTGCGTCGTCCTGGAAAGGCGCGCCGCTCACCAATTCGTCGTGCTACCTCAAGGACCTCACCGCGCCCGGTGACTCGGAACTGTCGCGGCGCGTCAGGGCGGCCGGGCTGCTCCTCGTCGGCAAGTCGAACGCGCCGGAAAACGGTTGGTCGATCAGCACCGAGCCGAAGCTCTATGGCGCGACCAAAAACCCGTGGAAGGACGACATCACCGCCGGCGGATCGAGCGGCGGCACGGCGGCGGCGGTCGCGTCCCGCATGGTGCCGATCGGCGAGGCCAGCGACGGCGCCGGCTCCATCCGCGTGCCCGCTTCCTGCTGCGGCATCGTCGGCCTGAAGCCGTCGCGCGGACGCATCACCCTCGCGCCCTTTGGCGACTATTGGTATGGCGGCGCCTATTTCTTCGCCTGCACCCGCACCGTGCGCGACACTGCCGCCTATCTGGACGGTGTCGCCGGCGGCATGCCCGGCGACACCTACACGCCCCCCGTGCCGGACGGCACCTGGCTAGAGCTTTCGTCGCACGCGCCGAAGAAGCTTCGCATCGGTTTCACGGTCACACCGCCGAACGGCGCGTCCATCGACCCGCAGGTGAAGGCCGCCGTGCTGGCCACGGTCAGGACGTTCGAAAGCCTGGGGCACCATGTTGAGGAGCACGATATGCCGTTCGACGGCGAAGCCGCGTGGAAGACCTATACCAACATGACTTGTGTGCAGACGGCGGCCATGTTCGACCAATTGGCGCCGGTGGTGGGGCACGCCGTGACCCCCGACGATGTCGAGCCGGTTACCTGGGCCATCATCGAGCGCGGCCGATCCACCAGCGGCATGGACCATGCCACGGATGTGGAGAGGCTTCGCGTGCTTGGCCGTGAGGTCACGACCGATCTTGTCCCCTACGACCTGTTCGTCACGCCGACGCTGACACAGTTGCCTCGCCCGATGGGCTATTACGACATGTCGATGACGGACATCGACGCCTACAATGCCAAGTGGACGGATTCGATGTTCGCCTTCCCCTTCAACTTCTCCGGGCAGCCGGCGATCTCGCTTCCGCTGGCGTGGACAAACGACGATATCCCGATCGGGGTGCAGCTTGTCGGCCGCTACGGCGACGAGGCAACAGTCCTTGCCGCCTCAGCACAACTGGAACAGGCGATGCCTTGGAAGGACCGCCGGCCAACGATCAGCGCCTAGGATCGACATCACCAAAACTCCAACGCCGCCAGGGAGTTTGGCTTACTGTCGCGACGCTGGGTTTTATCGAGTGAACCCTCGTTAATATTAACCGCTGCCAGCGGCTCGCAGAAGGCTGAAACTTGCATCACCAGCGCTGAGGCGTGGCTCTTCGGAGCCTCGAATTGCATTTTTCCGCGACGTCTCGAAAGATGGAAACGGCGTCTATGTCATAACTCTCAATTCGCTCAGCGGCCTATTCGTCTTCAGCTAAGCCGACAACCGGTCCGCAAACGGATCAAGCTTGCTGGGTCGATCAGGAACCTTGAACTTCGGCTCCACGCTGCCCAAGCGAAGGTATTTGCGGATGATATTCCGAGACAGGCCAGTCATGCGGCAAATCTCCCGGATCGATAAATGCTCTCGAAAATGCCAGCGTCGGATCACGCTCAATAACGCCATGTCGATCCACTCCGTAGCCCCCGCTGAAAAACCGCAGGGCAGGATTCAAACATGGGTCAATTCTCGATGGAAATATCCTGTGTTGCCGTCAATTCTCAGTGGAAATCAACAACCAGTCGACATTCAGGACATGGAGCCATATCCCCTTCGGGACGCGGCGAATTTCGCACTGAGTTCGTTGAAAAGCCCTTGTGGTGGTCGACACCACAGCGGTCTTTTCGCCTGCTTAGGCGTGAAACTCGGCTCGCGCCACGCTCACATCGTAATGTCGATTGGTCCTAGAAGGAAAGGCGCTGGGTAGCTTTTCTATTACTGCGGGCAATGTCGCGCCGGATTTTCGCGATAACCTTTCTTCAGCCGAGGTCCATCCCCTTCGGCGTCTTGAACTCAAGCTACCGCGATCGCCTCGATTTCGATCAGCCAGACCGGATCGTAGATGCCGGTGATGATTGTCGACAGTGCCGGCCGGCACTCCCCGAGCACCTCCATACGTACTTTTGCATTGACGTCGCGGTGCTCGTAACCGGCAAGGAAGACGGTTGCCTTGACCAGATTGTCGAGGCTCATGTCCGCAGCGTAGATCTGGGCCGTGACATTGGCCCAGGCTTGGCGCGCTTGGGCCTCGAAATTACCGGGCACACAGCCGTCGCGGTCGGCGGGCACCTGGCCGCTGACATAGAGCGTGCGGGCAGCGCCTGAAACTTCCACGGCTTGGGAATAGCGGCGCGCCGTCGTGTCCGGCGCGTCGGGGGCGTTGATGGTTCGCCGGGTAAGGTTAGGCATCATATCGTCTCTCCGTGCTTGTCGGACCCGGCCGATATGGCCTGGACGTTCGACGCGGCGATGCCGCTTTGAGGTGCACGCACATGGCAGGCGGCCTGCTGGTCGTCGCCGACGACGACCAGAGGCGGCGGCACCTCCCGGCATATCGGCTGCGCCAGCGGGCAGCGGGTGACGAAGGCGCAGCCTTTCGGCGGATTGGATGGGCTCGGCAGGTCGCCCTTCAGCACGATGCGACGTCGGTTGCGCTGGGCAGCCGGGTTGGGCAGCGGCACGGCGCTGAGCAGGGCCTCCGTATAGGGATGGATCGGCGTGGCGAAAACGTCCCCGGCATTTCCGGTCTCGGCGATATGGCCGAGATACATGACGAAGACGCGGTCGGCGAAGTGGCGCACCACCGAAAGATCGTGGCTGATGAAAAGATAGGATAGGTGCAGGCGCTGCTGCAGGTCGAGCAGAAGATTGAGGATCTGCGAGCGGATCGACACGTCGAGCGCCGAGACCGGTTCATCGAGGATCAGCAACTTCGGGTTGAGCGCCAGTGCGCGGGCGATGACGATGCGCTGGCGCTGGCCGCCGGAAAAAGCGTTCGGCCGGCGCGCCGCATGGCCGGGTTGCAGGCCGACCAGTTTCAGCAACTCGCCGACGCGCTCCTTGCGTTGCCTCGCATTGCCGACGCCATGGATGGCGAGCGGTTCGGCGATGCTTTCGCCCACTGTCAGCTTCGGATTGAGCGCTGAGACGGGATCCTGGAAGACGATCTGGACATCACGGGAAAGGGCGCGCAGCGACCCGGCCGCGCCGTGGACGATCGGCTTGCCCTCGAAGCTGATCGTACCGCTGGTCGGGCGCTGCATGCCGAGGATCGCCGCGCCAAGCGTCGACTTGCCGCAGCCGGATTCGCCGACCAGCGCCACGCTCTGGCCGACGGCGATGTCGAGATCGACGCCATCGACTGCCTTGATCCAGCCGACGGGGCGGCCGAGCAGGCCGCCCCGGATGGGGAAATGCACCTTGAGACCACGCACGGCGAGCAGCGTTTCGCTCACAGCATCGCTCCCACCTTGTCGCTGTGCCAGCAGGCGGCGGCGCCGGCATCGGCGCGCGGAGCCAAGGGTGGCTGACGCTCGACGCATTGCCGGTCGGCCAAGGGACAGCGCGGATTGAAGCGACAGCCGGCGGGCCACTCGCCGATGTCCGGCACCGTACCCTCGATCGTCGGCAGCACCGTCTTGGGCGTGCCGTCGAGACGCGGGATGGTGGACAAAAGCAAACGCGCATAGGGATGCTCCTGGCGCGAGAAAATGGCATCGACCGGCGCTTCCTCAATGATGCGGCCTGCATACATCACCGCGACGCGGTCGGCCATGTCGGCCACCACGCCCATGTCGTGCGTAATCAACAGGATGGTGGTGCCGGTGGTGTCGCGCATCCGCTTCATTAATTCCAGGATCTGCGCCTGGATGGTGACATCAAGCGCGGTGGTCGGCTCGTCTGCGATCAAGAGCTTCGGCCGGCAGATCAGCGCCATGGCGATCATGGCGCGCTGGCACATGCCGCCCGAAAGCTCGAACGGATATTGCTCGAAGCGTAGCGCCGGCTCCGGAATACCGACCTCCTCCAGCATGGCGATGGCAGCGCGACGCGTCTCGGCGGAATCAAGATTCCTGTGAACGATCAGGCTCTCCTCGATCTGGCGGCCGACCTTCATCAGCGGGTTCAGCGAGGCGACCGGCTCCTGAAAGATCATGGCTATGTCGTCGCCGCGCAACTGGCGGCGCTTGCTTTGCGCCAGTGTCCTGAGGTCGACATCGCCTAGCCTAATGCTACCGGATTCAAGCTTGGCCACCTCGGGGAGCAGGCCCATGACGGCGAAGGCGGTCATCGACTTGCCACAGCCGGATTCGCCTACGACCGACAGGATCTCGCCCTTGGCGACATGGAAGCTGACGCCGTCGACGACCGGCTGGCCGTGGATGGTGACTTTCAGATCCTCGACGGTGAGGACATTTCTGCTCATGCGCCCTCGACCCCGACTGCCGCCCAAGGGTGGTTGGGATGCGCCATGCCGACATTTTCGCCGTCGACACGCAGCACCGCCGACGGCACCGAGAAATTCACCGGGTAGAGCGTATCCTCGACGATCTCGAAGGGAAACTCCTCCGCCAACCGTGTCGCCACATCCGGCCTTGCTAGCCGGTTGACGCGGATGGTGACGCCGCTGGCGTCGATGCGTGGCACATGCAGCGCGTCCTCCAGCGCCATGCCAAATACCGCAAGGTAGGACAGGATCTGCACCAGCGCCGGCATGATCTGGCGTCCGCCGGCGGCGCCGAGGGCCAGGTGCGGCTTGCCGCCGACGGTGGCTACGAACGGACACATATTGGCAAGCGGACGCACGCCGGGCGCGATCGAATTGGGCTGGTTCGGCCTGGGATCGAACCACATCACGCCGTTGTTGAGCAGAAAGCCGGTCGACGGCAGCACCACCTTCGAGCCGAAGCGCGACAGAAGCGTATTGGTGAGCGCGACCATCGTGCCGGCGCGATCGACCACGCTTATATGGGTCGTACAGCTTTCGCCGCTGGCATGGCCGAGCGTGCGCAAGCGCTTTTCGGAGGCGCGGCGGATGGCGCGGGCGAAGGCGAGCGCGGTCTGGCCGGAGAGCCCGTCGCCGCCCGGCTTCAGGGTCTTGTCCAGTTCGGAGAGTGCATCGACCATCGTCGGCCCGCCCGAGAGGCCGGGCATCGTGTGGATGCGCAGGCCGTGATAGTCGGTTTCGAGTGGCTTGCACCAACGGGGCGCATAGTCGCGCATTTCGTCCGCCGTGATCGCCGAACCGCCTTCGCGGAGCTCGGCGACGATGAGGCTGGCGGTCTCTCCTTCATAGAAGTCGTGCGCGCCGGCGCGGGCGAGACGTTCCAGTGTCGCCGCCTTGCGCAGCATTGGCAAGGTCGCCCGCGCCCCGCGTTCGGGCACGCGTGGGGCGCGGCCGTCCTTGAGGAAAAGCTCTGACGATGCAGGGAAGCGACCGAGCCCCTCAGCATCAATGGCCAGGCACAGCACTGTGTACCAGTCGAGCACGAGGCCGCTCCTTGCGTGCTCGATCGCCGGTTGCAGGGCTTCCGCGAAACTGATCGTGCCGAAGCGCTCAAGTGCTGCCGCCAGGCCCGCAATGGTGCCGGGAACGCAGATCGAGCCGTAGCCGATCAGATTGTGGTCGCCCTCGACGGAGGGCCAGTCGAACCAGTCGCCGTCGCGGCCGGCGATGACCGGATAGTCGGCCGGGTCGAGGCGGCGCGGCGAAGTGACGTTGAAGTCGAGTGCGTCGACTGCGCCCGTCTCGGCATCAGCCCTGAGCATGAAGCCGCCGCCGCCGATCCCCGACAGCCACGGCTCGACCACGCTCAGCGTGAGCGCGGTGGTGACCGCGGCGTCGACGGCATTGCCGCCGCGCGCCAGCGCAGTCGCCCCCGCTTCTGCGGCGAGCCAGTTCTGGCAGGCGACCAAGCCCTTGTCGGTCCGCCGTTCGAGCTTGTGTACTTTCCAGTGCTCACCCATGGGCCTGTCCAAACCTGCGCGGGCCGATGGGCTCCGGCACAGCGCCTTCGACGCTGAAACGGCCGCAGTTCGATGAATTCCTGTGGTGGTGGGCGATCTCGGCGCCGGTCGCCACCCAAGCCGAGCCTTCTTCGGCGATGGCGTCGAGTAATTTCTCCAGCAGCGCGATGCGCTGGGCGCGGCCGGAGATCCAGTCGTGCACGGTTAGCGTGAACAGCCCGCCGAAGCGGTGGAGTGTGCGCCATTCCGAAAGCCAGTCCTCCAGCACGGCATGGCCGGACTGCAACGGCCACTTGTCGCGCCCGCCGCCTTCGAACTTGAAGAAGATGGCGTCGTCGGTCGCCCACTGGACGGGAATCTCCGTCACGCCGTCTATGTCATAGGGGTGGTCGAAGCCGGAGAGCGAGGAGTCATAGGCAAGGCCGAGACGCTTGACTTCGCGCAGCATGTGCGGCGTCATTTCCCAGGCTGGCGAGCGGAAGCCGACGGGCCGTACGCCGCTTTGCCTGACGAAAAGGTCGAGGCTCGCCTCCAATGCGCCGGTGAATTCCTGGTCGGAAACATCCGCGACGATCTCATGGAAATAGCCGTGCAGGCCGATCTCGTGGCCACCGTCGACAATCGCAGGCAGGATTTCCGGCCAGGTTTCGGCGACAAAGCCGGGAACGTAGAAGCTAGCCTTGAAGCCGTATCGCGCGAAAAGATCGAGCAGGCGATAAAGGCCGGTGCGTGGGCCGAAGCGGCGGATCTCGACGCCGCCGAGTCGTTCGGGAACGGCGTCGCGTAGCGACCACAGGAACGGCGAATGCGCGTCGACATCGACGGACAGAAGCGCCGCCGAGCGTTTTTCTCCCGGCCATTCGTAGGCGGGCCACGGCGATGCCACCGCGCTTTTATTCTCTGGAGACCCAGTCATGTTGTTTTCCTGTCCACCCTCGTTCGTCGCGCCGCCGCTCACAGCGCTTTCTTCTTCGCCTGGAACACGGCCAGCGAGCCGATCGAATTGCCTCCGTCGACGGTCAGCGTCGAGCCTGTGACGTAGCCGCCGGCTTCCGAGGCGACGTAGAGCACCGCGTTCGCCACGTCCTTCGGAGAGGTGGGGCGGCCGAGCGGGATCGTCGAGGTGACGGTGTTGACATGCTCGTCGGAGAGGGGGCTGACGTCGCTGCCGGCTATGAAGCCAGGCTCCACCGCGTTCACCCGGATGCCGTATTCCGCGAGTTCAAGCGCAAAACCCTTGGTCAGACGGTCGAGCGCCGTCTTCGACACGCAATAGGGGACCACAGTGGTGCGCATTTTGCGCGACGCGCCCGACGATATGTTGACGATCGAGCCGCCCTTGCCGCCCTTGATCATCTGCAGGGCGAAAAGCCGCGAGAGGATGAAAGGCGCGCGCAGGTTTACGCCCATGATGGCGTCCCAGTCCTCGACGTTGATGTCGAGCAAGAAGCCGGATGGATAGATGCCGGCATTGTTGACGACGATGTCGGGCGCGCCCCAGTGTTTCTTGACGTCGGCGGCGAAGGTGGAAAGCGCTTCTGCGTCCATCAGGTCTGCGGCGAGATGAAAGCTGCCGTCCGAGGCACCCAACTTTTTGTGCAGAGTGGAGAGTTTTGCTTCGTCGCGGTCGGTCAGGCACAGAAGCGCGCCGTGGTCGCGGAAGGCCTCGGCGATCCAGCCGCCGATGATGCCGCAGGCTCCAGTGACGACGACCTTTTTGCCGGCGAATTCATTTTCGAAATTCATGAGACGCTACCTTGAACGTGGATCGAGACGGTCACGCGTGAAATCGCCGATCAGGTTGATGGAGAGGACGAGAAGAAAGAGGGCGAGGCCCGGAATGGTGGCGATCCACCAAGCGGTTGCGACATAGTTGCGGCCGACGGAGAGCATCGCGCCCCAACTCGCTGTAGGGGGCTGCACCCCGAGGCCGAGGAAGGACAGGCCGGCCTCGAACAGCACCATGAGGCCGAATTCCAGCGTGGCGACGACGATGAGCGGCCCGCTGATGTTGGGCAGAATGTGGCGCCCGAGCAGGCGAGGCCAGCGGGCGCCCATGAAGCGCGACAGGCGCACATAAGGCATGTTGGCGACCGAAAGCGTCTGGCCATAGGCGACGCGCGCGTAGCGCGGCCAGCGGGTGAAGGCCAGGACGACGACGACGGTGTAGAGGCTCGGCCCGACCACCGCGACGGTGATGATGGCGAGCAGGATGGCGGGGATCGACAGCACGATGTCGACGACGCGCATGATGATGATCTCGATCCAACCGCGATAGAAGGCGGCGACCATGCCGAGCAGGCTGCCGAAAATGCCGGAGAGGATGACCGAGGCGAAGGCGACCGAGAGCGAGACGCGCGCGCCGTAGATGACGCGGCTCAGCACGTCGCGGCCCAGTTCGTCCGAGCCGAGCAGGTAGACGACGCCGCGCGCGACATGCCCCGGCGGCTTCAGCCGAGCGAGTAGATTCTGCTGGTTGGGGTTGAGTGGCGCGAAGAAGGGGGCGAATACCGCCATCGCAACGAGTATCGCCAGGATGATCGCGAAAGGAACGATCGGCCAGGGGATGCGCCTGGGGGCGATGGAAGTCTCAGTCATGCCGCATCCCCGCCGACGCGGATGCGCGGATCGATCAGGCTGTAGAGCAGGTCCGCAATCAGGTTGAGAACGATGGCGGCGACGGCGCCGAGCAGGACCACGCCCTGCACGACGAGGAAGTCGCGCGCGTTGATCGCCTGTACGGTAAGCTGCCCGAGGCCCGGCCAAGCGAACACCGTCTCGGTGATGACGGCGCCGGCGAGCAAATTGGCGATTTCCAGCGCACCGACCGATACGATCGGGATCGAGGCGTTGCGCAGCAGATGGCGCATGACGATACGGCGCATCGGCAGGCCTTTGGCGTGGCCGGTGCGCACATAGTCCTTCTCCAATTCGTCGAGCACGGCGGTGCGCGAAACGCGTGCGAATGTTGCCATAGACAGCATGCCGAGCGTGATCGAAGGCATGATCAGGCTCGCCGGCTCGCGCGCGCCGGACGGCGGCAACCAGCCCAGCCAGACGGCGAAGAAGAGGATCATCAGGATGGCGCTCCAGAAGGTCGGCATGGACTGGCAGGCCAGCACCAGCGCCATCATTGGCCTGGCCTCTGGCTTGTCTCGCCGCACCGCCATCAGCACGCCCAGAGGTATGCCGATGCCGAAGGCCACCACCAGCGCGCCGCCGGCCAGCATCAGCGTGTAGGGCAGGCGGCTCCAGATCAGCGTGGTGACGTCGATGTTTTGAACGAAGGATCGGCCGAGATCGAAGGAGAGCAGGTTGCGCATGAAGTCGAGATACTGGACGACCAGCGGCCGATCGAAGCCCAGCGAATGGCGCAGGGTGTCGATGTCGGCCTGGGTCGCATTCTGTGGAACCAGCAACAGGGTCGGGTCACCCGAAAGACGCTGCAGGAAGAAGATCAGCGTGATGACCCCCAGCACCGCGATGACGGCCTGGAGGATCCGTTTCAGGAAAAACGCCGACACCAGTTGCGTTCCTTTCTTTCCTGGGTCTCAGTCGGTCCAACTCATGCGATTGAGGAACATGCTCTCATTCGCGGTTGGCTGCCACTTCAGCCCGTTCGCGGCGCCATAGATGGCGGCGGCCTGATAGAGCGGTACCAGTGGCACGTCCGAGGCGACGAACTCGCTGACCTGCCTGTAGGCGTCGAGCCTGGCCTTTTCGTCCAGCGTGTTGCGGGCCGTCTCCAGCAACTTGTCGATGTCCGGGCTCCTGAGCGAGGACCACGAACTCGACGAATGCAGCAGCGGGAACAGCACGCCGTCGACGTCCTGGCAGGCGCAAGACCAGCGGCCGAAGGAGATCATTGGCTGTTTGTCGGGATCGCTCTGTACGTGCTTGAGGTAGGTCGCCATGTCGGTGAGCTGCAGGTCGACCGGAAGGCCGACATCGGTGAGCATCTGGGCGACGGCCTGCACGATGCGCTGGTCGAAGGTCGGCGATGTGGCGAAGGCCAGGTGCGTGCCGGAAACCCCAGCCTCGGCGATCAGCTTCTTCGCCTTCTCGGGATCGTAGGCGCTGCCCTTGATGCCGTCGATATAGCCGAAATGCGAGGGGGTGGCCATCTGATCAGCGGGCTTGTCGAAGCCGCCAAGGATGCCGTCCACCAGCCCCTGCTTGTCGATGGCATAGGCAACCGCCTGGCGCACACGCACGTCGTTGAACGGCGCAAGCGTGGGATTGAGCTTCACATAGGCGACACGCTCGGTAAGTGCGATGAGCGCCTTGGCGACGCTCGAACCCTTGAGCTGGGCGGCCTGGTCGGAATCCATGCTGACGACGAGGTCTGCCGCGCCCGACTCGAGGTCGGCGACGCGGGTAGCAGCATCTGGCACGGCGCGGAATTCGGCGCTGGCGAAGGTGCCCTTGTCGCCCCAGTAGGCGTCATTGCGCACGAGCGAGACCGAGACGCCGCGCTGCCATTTGTCGAATTTGTAGGGTCCCGAACCGACCGGCGCGAGGTTGAAGGCGTCGTCGCCAACCTTCTCGACCACATGCTTGGGCACGATGGAGAGCTTGACGAGCTGGGCCAGCAGCACCGGATAGGCGCCGTCGGTCTTGATCGTCACCTGATGCTCGCCGGTCGCTTCGGCGGAGGTGATCTTGTTGAACTGGCCTAGCTGCGGGCTGGCGAATTTCGGGTCGATGATGCGCTTGACGCTGAAGGCGACGTCCTCGGCCGTCAGCGGCGAGCCATCGTGAAATTTCACGCCGTCGCGAATGGTGAAGACGATTTCAGTATCGGAGGCGTATTTCCATTCGGTCGCGATCTGCGGAATGATCTTGCCGGCATCGTCGCGGGTCAGCATGTTGTCGAAGATGTTGCGGTAGACGTAGTAGCTGTCCGGGTTCCACTGTTTCTGCGGATCAAGCGATGACGGCTCGCTGACCAGGTCGATGACCAGTGCATCCTTCGCGTAGGCGGTCGTGCCGAGTAGCGGCGATGCAAGCAGTGAGAGAGATAGTGAGGCGGCGGCAAGCAGGCGATCGATCTTAAACATCGTCGAGTGTCCCTGTTCTGGTTGATTTTTTTATTTGCTTGGGCGTAGGAGCGGCGAGGTCCTGTTGGACCGGCGCACGACGGCCCGCCGGCTTGCCGACGGTCGCTTCCGATTCCAGGAAGCGGGAAAGCAGGAAAGCCTCGAACGCGCCGATAGCGTCCGTGACGTCTTCCGCCGCCTCGACCGGGCGGCCGGCGACCAGGGCCTGGATCAGGCACGGCCGGTCCGGCGGCGTCAGCCGCGCAGGGCCGTGTGCCTCGAAGAAGTGAATCAGGCGCGCTGAACGGTCCCACAAATCGCCCAGCCAGCCCGCGATCACGGGCATGCCGAGACGATTGGCCAGAAGATCGAGGAGATCGCGTTCGTAACGACGAATGGTCGGCAGCACATCGCCTCCCGGATCGTCGCGCTGCGCCAGTGCGAGATGCATGTCGGCCAGCCGCTCCAGCCGCGCGCGATCGCCTTCGCCAACAACCACCGAGCCGAGAAGGGGCTCCAGCCGACGGCGGGCCGCGACGACCTCGCGGATTTCTCCGGCCGATATGGGGGAAACGGACCAGCCGCTGCGGGCGCTGGCCGATACAAAACCTGCTGCTTGCAAGCGGGCCAGCGCCGCCCTGACGGCGCCACGGCCAAGTGCGAACTCTTGCGCCAGGCGGGCTTCCGAAAGGCGCTCGCCGGGAGCCAGCACGCAGTGGACGATCGCGCTTCTCAGTGCGCGCTCGGCGGCTTCGCCTTTGCCGCCGGCGGGAGCGGGCGATGCATATGCGTCGTTGTCGAGCATGATCCTCCTTTTTGTTTCTTCCGCCGAAAGCTCGGATCGAGGCATCGGCGTCATCCGGCCAGCGAACCTGTGCTCATGCACCATTGAAGGCAGGCCTGAACGATGATCGGGATTCACGATTGCATCCCTTCTATTGACATGTCAATCTTGAAAACTGGCGCTGCATATACTCTAACTGAGATGTTAGATGGTAGATTGAGGATGGATGTCGTCGGCCAGAACGGGGGAGCGCAGGCATTGTTTTGACGCAGGGCATCGGCGCTGGAAAGTTCAACTGGGAGGAACAGTCATGAGAGCACACACATTGATGTTCGCCGCCTTGATGGGAGCGGCGGCCGCGTTCACGCTTCCGTTGTCTGGGGCATTCGCCAAGGACATGCTGGTGATCGACTTTGTCGGCGAGCCGAACTCGCTCGATCCGCATATGCAATGGAACCCCGACAGCTTCAACGTGTACCGCAACATCTTCGATAATCTCATCACACGTGACGATGAAGGCAAGATCGTCCCGCAGATCGCGACCGAGTGGAAATATCTTTCCGACACCGAGGTGGAGTTTAAGATCCGCGGCGATGTGAAATTCCACGACGGCAAGCCGCTGACGGCTGACGACGTCGTCTTCTCGATCAAGCGCATCACCGATCCCGCCTTCGCCAGTCCGCAGCTCAGCCAGTTCAACGAGATCACCGACGCAGTGGCGAAGGACCTGGCCACGGTGGTAGTCACCACCAAGGGGCCTTATCCAGTGCTGCTGGCGCAACTGACGAAGCTTTCAATTGTGCCCAAGCACATCGTCGAGGCCGAAACCAAGGACCAGTTCAACCTCAAGCCGGTCGGCAGCGGTCCGTACAAATTCGATCACTGGACGCGCGGCGTCGAGGTGGTGGTGGCGCGCAACGACGACTACTGGGGGCGCAAGGGGGTGTTCCCGAAGGTTTCGTTCCGCGCGGTGCCGGATGCGGCGACGCGGGTCGCCGACCTGCTTGCCGGAACCAGCGATCTGGTCACCAACATCGACAGCGACCTCGCCAACCAGGTCAAAGCCTCCGATGGGGCCAAGGTGATTGCGGCGCGCACCGAGCGCGTCGCATACTTCGCCATGAACGTCAGCAAGCCGCCGCTCGATGATCCACGCGTGCGGCTGGCGATTGCGGAAGCGATCGACAAGGACGGTATCGTCAACGGCATCCTGGGCGGCTACGAGCGGTCGGTGCCAGAGCTAGCCTCGCCCGCCCATGTCGGCTGGGTGGAGGGGATTGAGGCTCCGACTTTTGACCCGGCGAAGGCGAAGGAACTCGTCGCCGAGGTTGGCGACAAGGCCAAGCAGGAGTTCTCCATCCTGACCGCGCCCGTCTATGACCAGCGCGTCGTCCAGGCGATCCAGCAGATGCTCGCCGATGTCGGCCTTAACCCCAAGATCGAGATGACAGACATGGGCAACTGGCTGCAGCGTATGCAATCGGGGCCAAACAGCATTCCTCAGTCGGCCTTCAGCCGCTGGTCGTGCGGCTGTCAGGACGCAGACGGCATCATGTACCCGATCCTGCATTCTTCCAGCGGCTGGGCCAACATCAAGGACGCCGAGGTCGACAAGGCCCTCGACGAAGCGCGCTCGACGATTGACACGGATAAGCGCACCGCATTGTACAAGACCGTGCACGAGATCGTGGCGAAGCAGAATTACGTGATCCCACTCTATCAGGCCTCGGTAATCTACGGCGCCGGCAAGGGCATCGAATTCACACCGACGCCGAACGAGAACATCTTCGTCAATCGCATCGGCTGGTCGGGCGAATAGGCAATGTAGCGTGAAAGAGCTGGGCGACGGCCCGGCTCTTTCGCCGCTCTTCCAACTCTGCGTCATTCCTCGATCGGCGGCGTCGAAGCCTGCCGTACGATCGCCGAGACAAGTATCCGTATCCGTATTAATCAATCCAGTTTCGGCGTCCATTTCCGGTGTGGCGCGGGCCCTGACCGACCTCAGGGCTTGGCCGCTTTCAAGCTCGTGACGCCTCGACCACGTCCGAGGCGAGCGGCTAGGTGAGCCGGCCGGCGCCAGCGCGTCCGCCGCGCCCGCAAGCGAGACTTGAAAACGCCGCCTGATTCCGCAGTCGATCCGGCCGCGCGTCTATAAAACTTGTTCGAGGAACGCTTTTGTCCGCGCCTTTCGCGGGTGGTCCAGTATTTCTCGTGGCGCGCCGTGTTCGACGATGAAACCCTGATCGGTAAAATAGATGTGGTTGGCAAGCTCGTGGGCGAAACCCATCTCATGGGTGACCAGGATGCAGGTCATTCCTTCCTGTGCCAGTTCGCGTATGGTGACTAGCACTTCCTTGACGGTTTCGGGGTCGAGCGCCGCCGTCACCTCGTCGAACAGCATCAGGTCGGGGCGCATGGCGAGCGAGCGGGCAATGGCGACACGCTGCTGCTGGCCGCCCGACAATTCGCCGGGATAGGCGTCTTCCTTGCCTTCGAGACGTACCTTCCTGACGAGTGCGCGCGCGCGCACCTCGACCTCGCTACGGTCCTGCTTGAGAACGTTGATGGGCGCCATCATGATGTTTTGCAGCGCGGTCTTATGCGGAAACAAATTATACTGCTGGAAGACCATGCCGACCTTGCGGCGCAGCGCCAGCTTGTCGAGGGCCGGATCGTTGACCTCCTGCCCTTCGACGGTGATCGAGCCGGAGTTGATCGGCACCAGCGCATTGATGGAGCGGATTAATGTCGATTTCCCCGAGCCGGACGGCCCGATGATGCAGACGACCTCGCCCTTCATCACCTGGAAGCTGATACCCTTGAGCACCTCGGACTGGCCGAACGACTTATGCACGTCCTTGAGGCACACCATCGGTTGATCGGGGGTCCAGACAGGCATGAAACCTCAGCTCTTGACGTTGAAGCGCCGCTCGAGGCGGACGGTCCACAGGTTGATCGGGTAACAGTAGAGGAAAAAGCACAGCAGCGCGAAGCCATAGAGCGGTGCCAGCAGATCAGTACGCCCGCCTTCCGCATTATGAACCTGCGCGGTCAGGGTCAGAATTTCGTTGATGCCCACGATCGATGCCAGCACCGTGGCCATGGTGACGAGCGAATAAAGATTCATCCAGGAGGGCAGCATCCGCTTAACGCATTGTGGCAGGATGATCATCCACATCGTCTGCCGGCGCGAGAAGGCGAGCGAATCCGCGGCTTCCCACTGGCCGCTGGAGATCGATTGCACCGCGCCGCGCAGAATCTCGGCGACATTGGCCATGACCGGCAAGGCGAAACCGATGACTGCCTTGACCCAGTCGGGAAAGGGGACGGTGATCCCGCCTATTTGGAATTGATAGGGAATGAGGTACATGGCGAAGAACAGGAGCACCAGCCATGGCGCGTTGCGGAAGAACTGGGTGACAGCCCAGGCGCTGCCCCTTAGCCAGCGCAATTCGCTCATTTGAAGCAGGCCGAGGCCAACGCCCACAATCGTGCCGAGCGCCATCGACAACACCGAAATGAGAAGATTGAAGGCAAAACCGGTCAGAAGCAGCGGCATCCATTTGATGATGACGCCGATGATCGAAGACTCCTGCACGGCGGTCTGGGCGACGGCCCCTGGCGCAAACATCATCACCGCTCCGGCAAGTGCCAGGCCGTGCCAGGGGCGGAAACGAAAGACTGGCACAGAGGGCGGCCGAACCGCCAGCAGCACAGGCAGGTCGGTCTTGGCCGTGATGCGCGCGCCGATCATCGGCCGAATCCGGGGATGCGCAAAGACCGTTCCCAACGGTGCATGATCCAGACCAGCACCCCGACCAAAACCACGAAGGTGGCCAGCAACACGAACATCATTTCCGTCACATTCTGCGATTGTGCCCAGATCTGCGTCACGGCGTAGAGCGTCTCGGGAACAGCGATGGCGTAGGCGAGGGTCGTGGTTTTCAGCAGGTTCACGAGATTGTTGTTGAGCGACGGCAAGCACACACGCAGCGCCAGTGGCAGGACGACATGCCGGTAGACGCCGAGGCGGGTATAGCCAAGCGCTTCGGCTGCCTCCACCGTGGTGCTCGGGACCGCCTCGATCCCGGATCGGAAAATTTCGATATTGAACGCGCCGGAAAACAGCGAAAGCGAGATGATCGCCCATTGGACATTACTGAGCAGGGGCTCGCGCAGTCCGATCTCGTTGTAGGTGGTGGGTAGCAGTTCTCCCATGCCGAAATAGAAGAAGAAGATCTGCACCAGCGGAGGCGTGTTGCGGAAGATGACGACGAAAGCCTGGACGATGCCGCGCACGAGCATGATTTTCGAGCCTTGCAGCCAGGCACCGATCACGCCCACGACGAGGCTGATGAGGATCGACACGACACTGAGATAGATCGTCATGCCGATGCCGTGGAAGAACTGCGTAGCATCGTATGGATCGTAGAAGATCGTGAAATTCAGCCCTGTGGTTTCGTAGAGGCTACGAAACCAGTTGGCGATTTCCTGCATGCGAGTCACCCACCAACGGTTCCAACCAAAACGCGCGGCCTTTCAACGGCCGCGCGCCCAGAGATCGCATATGTCAGCTTTGGTTCTTGTACTTCTCATGCATGCGCTTGGAATAATCGGTGGGCTCGATCCCCCACTTCTTCTCAAGATCGACGATTGTGCCTTTTTTCATCCATGTGATCGTTGCCTTGGAGACGAAATCCCGCAGGTCGTCATTGCCCGGTGCCACCGCCATGATCCACGGCGTTTCCATGATACCCTTGAGAGGCATCGAGTAATCGGCGGACCACTGCTTATCGAGAAGTTTGCCCTGAATGTAGGTCTGGTCGTAGAGATAGCCGACGCAATTGCCCTGCTGCAAGGCGATGAGTGGCTTGTCTGAACCATCGAGCGCAACGATCTTGGCACCGTATTTTTCTGCGACGGATTTGTTGTAGAACGACCCGATCGTCGCGCAAAGCGGCTTGTCCTTCAATCCTTCCCAGGACGTGATCTTGGCGCGGTTCGACATCAACACGTTGACGGAGTCCGAATAATAGGGCGGATCGACCGCTTCGACGACCTTCCGGCGCTCAGGCTTGTCGGACATGGTTGCGATGAGAAGGTCGACCTTGCCCTGTTTGAGGAATTCCATCCGGTTGGCGGCAACGACCGGCACGAGTTCGAGCTTGACGCCGAGTTGCTTGGCGACGTCGGCCGCCAGATCGGGCTCGATGCCGATGATGCCGCCGGACGGATCACGGAAGCCGAACGGCTTGTAGTCGGCCTTGGTGCCGACGATCAGCGAGCCACGGCTCTTGATGTCGTCCAGCTTGCCGGCCGAGGCTTGCGCCGTCAGCATGGCGAGCGCGATACCCGCGACAACAATGGAAAGTCTCTTCATTCGCTTCACTCCTCCCGACGCCGTATCCCATTGTGCCGGGATCGGCGGACATTGCGTCGTGATCCGTTCACCGGCAGTCATGGCGGAGACAAACCCAGCCAGGATGACCAGGAAGCCGGCACCGTCGAAGCTAGAGCACGCTCACCGGAAGGTCAATCAACGGGCCTTCGCGGCCGCGCCTAGGCCGCCGATTCACATTTGCGTGCGCCCTCGACAATCGCAGAAACCAGCACATCGAGGGCATCGATCCTCGGCGGGTAGGCATCGAGGCCTTCGATGAGCAGCGAAAGCTCGGTGCAGGCAATGGCCAGCAGATCAATGTCGTCTGCAAGAAGCGCGTGGGCAGCAGCATTGAATTCGCCGCGCAGCCTTGCCGTCGCGCCTTCTTTCTTTACCGCCCTGATGATGTCCATGACCTCCGGCTGGCTTTGCGGATAACGGGTTTCGATCCCGAACGCCGCGAAAGCTTTTTCATAGATGCCGAGCTGCAGGACGGCGGTCGAGGCCAGCATGCCGACCCGCCCGTGGCGCAGCGGCTTCTGTGCGATTGCCGCGGCGGTCAGCGTGACCATGTCGAGCAGCGGAATGGAGACCGCCGCGGCGATGTCGCCGGCATAGGCGTGGGCAGTGTTGCAGGCGATCGCCAGCATCGTCGCGCCGGCGCTTTCCAGGCCCTTCGCCATGCGCACCAGTTCGTCGAGCGGACTTGGTCCGGTGCCGTTGATCAGGGCATCGATGCGCGACGGCACCTTCGGGTTCTGGTCGACCAGAAGGTGGATATGGTCGGCGTCGTCCGTGGCGGGCGTCGCTTCCATGACACGGCGCATCAGCTCTATGGTCGCAGCCGGCCCCATGCCGCCCAATACGCCGACGACTGGATGGGCGGGTGGGAAATGGCGGCTCATGTCCTGTCCCGCGGAGGGGCGATCAGGCATTGCTCTCAAAATCCGTCGGGTAACCGAACAGCCCGGCCGATCCGCCGGTATGAAGGAACACGATCGTCTCGCCCTTTTTGAAGAAACCTTTCTTCGCCAGGTCGATCAGCCCGGCCATGCCCTTGCCGGAATAGACCGGGTCGAGCAGGATGGCATCGGTGCGCGCCAGCGTTCGGATCGCCTCGATCGTGTCGGCAGCGGGGAAGCCATAACCTTCGCCGATATAGTCGCAATTGGCGACGATATCTTCGCGCTTGACGGCGCCGGCAATGCCGAGCTTCTCGGCGGTCCGGGAGGCGAGCGCGAACACATTCTCCTCCTGCCTGGCTTTCGGCGCACGCACGCCGATGCCGAGCACCGGCACGCCGCTGTTGATGCCGGCAAGTCCCGTCACCAGCCCGGCCTGGGTTCCGGCGCTGCCGGTGGCGTGCACGACATGGTCGATCTTTAGGCCGATGGCGTTCGCCTGATAGAGGAGTTCGATGGCGGCGTTGACGTATCCCAGCGCGCCGGTCGGATTGGAACCGCCGCCCGGTATCGTGTAAACCTTGCGGCCCTCGGCGCGCAGCCGCTCAGTGACTTTTTCCATTTCGTCGTTCATGTCGGGATTGCCCGGACAGCGCTCAAGCGTCGCGCCATGCAGGCGGTCGAGCAGCACGTTGCCATTCTCCTTATAGTCGAAGTCGGTCTTGCCGGTGCGATCCTCCAGCAGGAGATGGCAGGCGAGCCCAAGCTTCGCTGCCGCCGCCGCGGTCTGGCGCGCATGGTTGGACTGCGTGGCGCCCTGCGTGATGACGGTGTCCGCGCCTTCGGCGATCGCTTCCGCCATCAGGAATTCCAGCTTGCGCGTCTTGTTACCGCCGGTCGACAGGCCGGTGCAGTCGTCACGCTTTATCCAGATTTCCGGACCATTCAGTTCCTTCGTCAGATTGTCGAGCCTTTCGAGCGGTGTCGGCAGGTGGCCGAGCGTGACGCGGGGGTAGCGGGCGAGGTTCATCATGTGTCATCCCTTTTATCTTATCAGGAAGTATCGCATGTACCGTTGCGGAGAAAGCTTTTGTGCGGTTCGACGGAAACACGGTCATGCAATTTTGTGTACAGCGCATGGGCGTACACGCTTGAGGCGCTGTTCTTGAAGGCGCGCTGACGACGCTTGACGATCTGTAGCCGCCAACGTTGCTACTCTGCCACTTTTATTCAAAGCTATCGAGCGCCTGAACGGGATCGGCGTCGCGGGCTTCCGCGTGTTTCGATCTGCGGAAAGGCGAGAGGGCGCGAAACGACGAGCACTCGGCCACAGCCAGATTGATGATCATCAGATCAAGGGCCCCAGCCATATCGTGGCAGGCGCCGTCATTCCCCTGAAGGAATTTGCGGGCCTGCTTCAGGTGCTTTCGCGCTGCCTCGAAATCGATGTCCATCCGTGCCCCGCTTGAGAAGCCAGATTTTGGACAGTCTGCACCCTTCAAGAAAGCCGACGAAGAGCAAGTCGGTCGGCAATTGGAGGTAGGCGCCTGAAACGAAACCGCTGCCAGAGCCTTGGCTCGTCCTGATAGGGCGAAGTGTGTCCATCCATCAGTTATTTGGCAGCAACTCGAACAGCCGCGCACCATTCTCTCGGCCTCGCTCGGCATAGCCGATTATCCGAAACCATTTCACGACATCTGGGCCGTCAAGCCAGCTGCGCGAATGGATCGGAAGATTTCCGGTTAGCGCCTGGATTTGGCGGATGTGTTGTTTGCAGAACCGAACAGTCTTGGCGCTGAAGAAATCGTCCCGCGCGGAGAACAGGGTATCTGCTGCGCCGCCATGCTCATGCCACGCGATGATCGCGACGGTAGTATCATTCTCGACAAGCGCGTGGGCACGCCCTTCCTTCAAATTCATCATCAGATTGTCGTAGGCGGCCTTGCTGTCCTTGCCGGCCGCGACATACTCGTCTGACATCCGCTTCGACAAGTCATGAAAGACGTGTTCGAGGTCTCCGACTGTCGCTGTTCGTGCTCTCATGCATCCTCCTGACCCCAGGGCAGTTTGCCCTACGAACCGGGTATGTCCAAGCAAAACGAATCCACCATGACGGACATGAAGGGGGACAGCGTTCTCAGGGTGAGCGAGGAAGCGAGCGTCAACGCTTGAAGGACTGGCCAGGTTCAATGTTTCTTACCCGGTGTAACTGTCAATCTCCTCGCTTGAAACGAAACCCCCGCCGAAGAGGAGATATTAGCCGCAACCGGCTCGAACGATCTTGCCTGTTTTTGGATCGGTTTCGATAGTGACGCGTTCCTGCCGGAAATCCATTGTAACAGGGTCGCCAGGCTTGATTTGCCGAACGATCGTCGCACCGGTCAATTGCTTCGCCTGGGCGTCGGATACTCGATCTAGACCGACGAGTGCCGCTGCTGCTTCCTGATCGCAAATGCCCGAACGGGGTGGCGATTTCGCAGCCTCACTCTGGCAACCAGAAGCGAAGGCAATGCTTGCCGCCGTTCCCACCAAGAAGATTCGTCGATGCATAGTAACCTCCAGCATGTTTAAGATTTGGCCATTCAGGATGGCTCGGTTGATTGGCCTCAATAGGCTTGAAATGAAACCCGATAGGAGATCGGGCCTTGTTAGCAAAGGAAGGGCTTGCCGCGAGCCCGGAGGCGGCTGAGTGGCAGGCGATATAATCTACAATAGCAGGGCGAGGCTCGATCGTGGGAGGATCGCCGAAGCGTGATCGAGCCTCAAACCCGCTGACCCCCTCGTCAGCCCCAACATGCTGCCAGCGCCCTATGATTCGGGCAACTATGCACTGTGGATAAACAGACAGCCGTTCCGCCGGGCAACGAAAACCCCGTCAATCGCGGGATTTTCGCATGAGCGTTATGCCTCTGCTATTCCGTGGGTGCCGGCAGAGGCGTTGGTGTCGTGCCAGATGGTGCTGACATTGAGCTTGGCGGGGGTGGCGCTTGCGTTGCAGGCGGGAATTGGGGATCCTGCGACTGTGTCTGACTGCATGCAGCCAAGGCAATTGTCGCCAATCCAATGGCAGCGAGAAGTTGGAATTTACGGGTCATCTATCGTCCCTTCGATTTCGCTCCCCGCGGGTCGGCATCATCGGGATTGAGGACGCGAGGTCAACGTCGCCGCGATCAAAGGTTCTTACCGGCGGATACGAAAACCCGGCGCGAGGCCGGGATGGGAGAGAAGGCGGATTACGCCCGGACGAGTTCGAGTAGAGGCTCAAACGAATAGCGCGTCGCGCGGCGGCCCGCCGAGTGCAGACAGTGCGAGAGCCGCGCCTTCGCGCATCACAATGGATTGAGCGTGCCGTGCGGCAAAGTAGTCAAATTTTACGTCCAGATAGTCGTCGGTCATGCTGCACCATCGACCTCGGCGGCCTCATCCAGGTCATGGAAGGCAGATAGCCGTTGGCGACAATCACGAATGACCAGGCTGGCGAGTTCGTGACGAATTCCACGCACAAGAGATCGCCAAGACCCGGGTGAAGGAAACGCAGCGCCGTCATGTCGTGCTGCCCGTCACCATCACGCCGGTGGTGTCTGAATAGCCCCTAGATTTGTGGACGCCTTCCTCCCTAAATTTGAGGCAAGGAGGCCATGATGGGGACCAGCAGTTTCAGTGACGATTTCAAACGCGATGCGGTCGCACAGATCACCGAGCGGGGCTATCCGGTAACGGAGGTGTCGAAGCGTCTGGGTGTCAGCCCGCACTCGCTCTACGCGTGGAAGAAGAAGCTTTTGAAGCTTTCAGGTTCTGGCGATGGGGATCAGGCGGCGGAGATCCGGCACTTGAAGAAAGAACTGGCTCGCGTCACCGAAGAGCGCGACATCCTAAAAAAAGCCACCGCGTATTTCGCCAGGGATGCAAAGTGAGATACGCGTTCGTTGCCAAGCATCGCCAGCAGTTCACGGTTCGGGCGATGTGTCGTTGCCTGCGCATCCAAGCCAGCGGTTTCTACGCCTGGCTGAAGAACCCCTTAAGTAAGCGAGCTCGCGAAGACGCACGTCAGACCGAGCTCATCAGCAAGGCCTGGAAGGATGGCGGCAGGGTCTACGGCTACCGCAAGCTGCATGACGACCTTCTGGATCAGGGAGAGACCAGTTGTGTGAACCGCATTGCTCGCCTTGCAAGGCTTGCCGCGATCAGAGCCCAGATCGGCTACAAGCGGCGTCCCGGCTCTTATGGTGGCAAACCGTCTGTCGTGGTCGACAACACTCTGGCCCGGCAGTTCGATGTTGATGCGCCGGACGCGGCATGGGTGACAGACATCACCTACATCAGGACCCAGGAAGGCTTTGCCTATCTGGCGGTCGTGATCGACCTGTTCTCGCGCCGCGTCATCGGCTGGTCAATGCAGAGCCGCCAAACCACCGACATCGTGTTGCAGGCGCTGCTCATGGCGGTGTGGCGCAGGAAGCCGAAGGACAACAAGCGCGGTCATCGTCGTACTGGTCTCCCACGACTACGTGCGGATCGACATCCCCCATCGGAGTCCCCTGTTGATTCGAAGCATACTCCGAACCTGGGGATGCGGCATTGCCGATGATGGCGGATATCTTCCTACTGTGAGAGCAGCTCAATCGTATGCAGGTCGACGATCCTGCCCCGCACGGTATCGCCTTCGTGGAAGTGATCCTGAAACCATCTGGCGATCTGCTGGTTGGAGCCGACGACGCGGACGGCACCGGTCCGGTTGGCCGTCCTGTTGATTTTCGAGACGACCGTCTGGCTGCCATCGCTGAACCGGACACGGATCGGGTCGCCGTCCTTGCCCAGATGACGACTGGCCTCGACGCCGGGATTCAGGAAACCCTTGTTGTAATAGGTCGGGCCGAGCACGACAGAGAAAGACACCATCGCTTGACTGGATGCCTGTGGCTCCGACGGGATATCGGCCGACGCTCGGACACCAGCCTGCACGGTTTCGGTTTCCTCCGCCTCTTCACGTTCGGCTTCCTCGGAAATCGGCTGGCCCCTCTCGCGGCCGTTCCATGGCGGATCGAATTGACGGATCAGGCTGTCTTCGAGGCCCGCGGCCAGATTAATCTCGAAATCGGCGTAGCGGAGGTGCGAGATCGGCGTGAAAACGAAAATGCGGATTTCGGTTCCTTGGGCGATGGCGACCTTGATGTTGCGATGGCAGCGCTGGTTCGTCGCCTGCCGCTTTCCCGGACGGCAATAGCCGACGTATCGTTTCCGGATCGAGCGGGCAGTTTTCCCGATGTAGAGAACATCTTCGGCCTTCACGAATGCATAGAGCGCGTTCGGGGCGTCAAGCAGGACCTGGTTTGCCGCGGCATCGTCGCCGTCCAGATGGTAGGCGATAAAATCGCCGGACGGCTGCCATCGTCCGACGTCGACGAACCCGAGGTTTAGGAGAACCTCAGCAGTCAGTTCCGGATTCGCCATATGCGGATGCCCTCTCCTTGCCCGAGGACATGTCACGCATGGCCGTCCGTCGTGTCAACAATCGCAAACTGGCAAATGAACTATGGGAGTGATCAGTGCACGAAACGGCGCGCGACCCAAGCATAGCCATCCTCGGCATAATGAGTGGGCGTCGTTGGGGTCACTATTCGGTTAGTTTTCACAGCGCGTGCCTTTTGGAAGCCGGTCCTGGCTGCTGCGACTGCGGCCGATCCATATTCGATCTAACGCGTCAACACTGCGGAAGCGGTCTAAGAGACATGGCAGGTTGAGTTGGTATCGGGCAACGGCTATCTGGTGCCACCCGCAAGCGGGTTCTCCGCAAATACAAGGCACATCCCGGCATGGTTCCAGATTTCCTCGTCACCCATTCCGGTGGCTTCCATGCCGATGAACTGCTGTCCAGCGTCATCCTGACCGGGCTTTTCCCGAAGGCTCGTCTGATCCGCAGCAGGGCGCCGGAATGGATCACATCCGGCCTGGACCGTATCGTTTACGACGTTGGCGGCCGCTACGACGCTGCTGCGCAGATATTCGATCACCACCAGCGTGGCGCGCCGTTGCGCCAGGATGGCCAACCCTTCAGTTCATTTGGATTGATCTGGACGCATTATGGCCGTGACTATCTCGCCGCCTCGAGCCTTCCCGAGGCCCATATTGAAGCGGTCCACGCCTCGCTTGATGCAAGTTTTGTGCTTCCGGTCGATCTGGTGGACAATGGTGCGCTCAGCCCTTCGGGGCCGCTGGCGGGGCTCACGCTGCCGGCACTGCTGGAAACCTTGAAGCCGGCTTTTGACGAGACCGACCCTGCAGCCGAAGATCGCGCGTTCCAGGCCGCGCTGACGATCGCCCGCAGTTTTGTCGAGGCAGGTATCTCCCGCATCGCCGCAAAATTGCGTGCTGAAGCTGTTGTGCATCGAGCCATCGAGACGACAGGGCAGGGGCGTGTTCTCGAGCTTCCCATGGGAATGCCCTTCCGGCCAGCCATCGTGAAGGCGGGTGCCGATCATCTGCTGTTCGTGGTCCACCCGCGCGACGGGGATTGGTGCCTGACCACAATCCGCCGAGCGGACGAAGGGTTTGAGGTGAGGGCCGATCTTCCCGCGGCCTGGGCCGGGCTGAGCAATGGCGATCTGGAGGCGGCATGCGGCGTGAAGGGCGCAAGCTTTTGCCACAACGGCCGCTTCGTCGCCGCCGCTAAGACCCGCGATGCTGCTCTCGCCATGGCTGAATTGGCGGTGAAGGAGGCTATTCCCACCGAGGCCAGGTCAGTTGGCTGCAACTGACACCGATAGAAGGGTCTATGAGCTAACGGAGCTCGGCAGGGCCGCAGTGCTGCCGTCACTGGACTGATTGGCTGCTTACAAGCCAGAGAGACCTACAGTGCCATTTCCGTGTACCCGCTTTTGGCGGCGTGCAGGGCCCATCGCGATGACCCACTTGGGCGCAAAGCAGTCTTAAGCCAAATGGAAATCGGAACCCCTCGAATGTTCACGCTTCGTGCTCCGAAAGTCGCATAAAGGGCAGTCAGGAATTGTCTGCTGTCCAGCAGACGCTGAAATGCGTCGCGAGCGGTCCGATGCGTTCACTGGTCCCTTCCAGAAGTTACTCCTTCACGGCTCCAGTCATCGAGGAGACATAATGCTCGACAAAGAAGGAATAAAGGATCACCACCGGCAGTGAGCCGATCAGCGCTCCGGCCATGAGCGCGCCCCATTCATAGACGTCGGAGCGAACCAATTCAGTCAGGACGCCGACCGGTACGGTCTTGTTCTCCGACGACTGGATGAAGGTCAGCGCGTAGATGAATTCGTTCCAGGACAGGGTGAAGGCGAAGATACCGGCCGAGATCAGCCCGGGCACCGACAGGGGCAGCACGATCTTCGTCAAGATTTGCCAGCGGCTGGCGCCGTCGATCAGCGCGCACTCCTCCAATTCGAACGGGATGGAGCGGAAGTAGCCCATCAGGAGCCAGGTGCAGAACGGCACCAGGAACGTGGGATAGGTGAGGATCAACGCGAAAGGCGTGTCGTAGAGGCCGAGGTTGAATACCATGACCGCCAGCGGAATGAACAGGATCGAGGGCGGCACGAGATAGGCGAGGAAAACCGCCAGCCCGACCTGGCGCGAGCCGGTAAAGCGCAGGCGCTCGATCGCATAGGCGGCAAACACCGAGGCAAACAGGGACAATGCGGTGGCCGCAACCGAGATGATGACGGTGTTGAGCAGCCAGCCTGGATACGAAGTTTCGAACAGCAGGTAGCGGATGTGCTGCAATGTCGGGTGGACGACCCAGAACGGATTGAACTGATCGTAATTGGTCATCTCGTTGTTGGGTTTCACCGAGGTGATCGCCATCCAGTAGAACGGGAACAGGAGCACGACGACGAACACGAACAACGGCACATAGACCGTCACCACCCGCCGCGGCAGGCTTTGCAGATAGCCCATGCCGCCTTCGTCGAGCTTCTGGCGTCTCATTGCCTTTGCCATGGCTGTCAGTCCCTCCCGCCCTGCTGCCATTTGCGCCTCTGCAGGCCGAAATAGCTAAACAGGATCGCCACGAGGAGGAAGGGGATCATGGCGACGGCGATCGCCGCGCCCTCGCCGAGCTGGCCGCCCGAAATCCCGCGCTGGAAGGACAGAGTCGCCATCAAATGGGTAGCGTTTACCGGGCCGCCGCGCGTCAACACATAGATTAACTGGAAGTCGGTGAAGGTGAACAGCACCGAAAACGTCATGGTGATGGCGATGATCGGCGTCAGCAACGGCAGGGTGACGCGGCGGAACAATTGCCAGCGATTGGCGCCGTCGAGGGTGGCGGCCTCGTAGAGCGACTGGGGGATCGTTTGCAGGCCGGCCAGCAGCGTGATCGCCACGAAGGGAATGCCGCGCCAGATGTTGGCGGCGATGACCGAGGCGCGGGCATTCGTGGGATCGCCGAGAAAATTGATGTTGTGATCGATCAGGCCCATATCGCGCAAGGCCCAGGACAGGATGGAGAACTGCGTGTCGTATATCCACCAGAAGGCGATCGCCGACAGTACCGTCGGCACCACCCAGGGCAGCAGGACCACGGCCCGGAAGAAGGATTTGAAAGGCAGGTTCTCGTTGAGCAGAAGCGCCAGCCAAAGCCCGAGAGCGAACTTCAGGATAGAGGCGCTCACCGTATAGAGCACCGTGTTGAAGACCGACAGCCAAAAGACGCTATCGTCCCAAAGGTACTCGTAATTTTCGATGCCGATGAATATCCCGGGACGCCCGATGCGCGCGTCGGTAAAGCCGAGCCAGACACCCAGTCCCAGGGGGTAGGTCAGGAAAACCAGCAACAGCACGGCCGTCGGCAGCATGAAGCCCAGGCCCAGCACATTGCGGTTCTCTGCCATACGCGACAGGAAGGAGGGGCGCGCCGGCGCGCCGGCTGACGTCACGGCCATGGATGGCTCCCGATGAAGTCTCTGTTACGACGCAACGCCGACAGGCCCTGCGAAACCAGGCAACGAACCGGGCGGCATTTCTGCCGCCCGCTGACGAGTTGGGTCAGACCCGATAATATCGGTTCGCCCTCTTTTCGGCTTCTTCCATCGCCTCCTGCGGCGTCGATTGGCCGGTCACCGCTGTGGCGAACATGTCGACCAGCACGTAATCGGCCATGGTGGCGGCGGACGCGTAGCCCAGCGGCCCGGCATAGCCATTGTTGCGCAGCGTTGCCGAAGCCTTGGAGTAGGGCTCGTAGTTCGGATCGGCTGTCCAGATCGGGTTTTTGTCGTAGGCCTTGAGCGTCTGGCAGCAATAGCCAGACGAAGCCTTGATCCATTCCGACATCTGCGGTTCCTCGAACATGAACTGCAGATACGCCTTGGCCGCGTTCGGATAGGGCGTATAGTTGAAGATCACCGCCGACGTGACCTGGTAGAGTTCCACCGATTCCCCGACCGGCCCGATCGGCAGGCTGGCGGTGCGGATGTCCTTGGCCATTTCGGCCAGCTTCGGATCGTTGTCCTTGTTGATCCTGGCGGTCTCGTAGGCCGAGATGCCATTGGCGATGACGGAAAGCTCGCCGGCCAGGAAGGCACGGTTGTTGTTGACGTCGAGCCAGCTTTCCGTGCCGGGGATGAAAGTCTTGTAGAGTTCCTGCGCGTATTCGATGGCCTTCAGGGTTTCGGGGCTGTTGATCGCCACCTTGCCGCTTTCGTCGACCATCTTGCCGCCATGGCTCCACAGCAGCCAATGGGCGTAGTTGTTGCCGTCGCCGACGCCGTGACCGTGGGTGAAGCCGGCTGGATGGCCCTTGGCCTTGACGGCCTTGCACAGTTCCAGGAAGCCTGCCGTGTCCTTCGGGAATTCCGAAAAACCGGCTTCTTTGACCCAGCTTTCACGATAGACGATGGCGTTGCCGATGGTCGCAAGCGGCAAGCCGATAAACTTGCCGTCCTTCGTCGCGTAGCTCTTGGGGCCTTCATGCCAGCCGCCATATTTGCCGCCGAGGTAATCGGCCAAATCGGTCACGTCGAGCAGCTTGTCCGGATATTGGAACGGGTCGTCGAACCAGACGAACATGAGGTCGGGCCCAGAACCGACATTGGCGGCCACCGCCGCCTTGGGGCGGATGTCCTCCCAGCTTTCCTTGTCGACGCGAACCTCGACGCCGGTTGCCTCGGTGAATTTCTTGGAGAGCGCCAGCCATGCGTCCTCATCCCCCTGAACGAAGGGAGACCAGCGCAGCAGCCGAAGCTTGGCGCCTTCCTCCGGCGTGAATTTCGGTGCGTCCTGGGCAAAGGCGGGAGAACCGACAAGCCGGCTTCCCATTACGCCCGCCGCAGCGCCTGCAGTCGTGCGGATGACATCGCGTCTGGTGAATTTCACAGCTACTTCCTCCTGTTTGCTATCGTATTCTCCGTATTTGCGCTTACGCGCCACCCATCTCGACACGGCTTCCCGTCTCTCCATGGAAAAGATGAACCAGGCCCGGCTCGGCGGACAGATGCACCGTTTCGCCAGGTGTAAAGGCATGACGTTCGCGGAAATTCGCGACGATCTCTTCGCCGCCCCGCGTGCGGCCGACCAGTTGCACCTCCGATCCGGTCGGCTCGACGACCGTGATCGTGACAGGGAACCCGTCGCTCGAAAGCCGCAGATGCTCCGGCCTTATGCCAAGCGTCACCCTGTCACCGGCGCGGATCGCCGGTGCCTGCGAAAGCGACATCGAAACACCCCCGGCGCCATGGAAGGCCAGCGCGCCAGTCTTGCCGATTTCGCCTGTCAGGAAATTCATCGAGGGAGAGCCGATGAAGGAGGCAACGAAGAGATTGGCCGGCCGGTCGTACAGTTCCAGTGGCCGCCCGACCTGCTCGACAATGCCGTCATGCATGACCACGATCTTGTCGGCCATGGTCATGGCCTCAATCTGGTCATGCGTAACATAGACGGTGGTGGTTTTCAGGCGCTGGTGCAATTCCTTTATTTCAGCGCGCATCTGCACGGTTTTGTTGCAACCGTTGACTGGAAACGTAAAGAGGCCTGCCCCGAGGCCAATTATGCGGCAAGAATTGCGAACTGTTCGGCCAGGGACGGACTCGGATTGAAGGCGTATCTCGCCTGTCGCTTGCGCATCATGTGGACCATTTCGATGCCGGACAGGATGATCGCGGCTGATCTTAGTGATTTGAAGCCAAGCATTGGCCGGACGCGACGCTTGATGCGCCGATGATCCTGTTCGATACGGTTGTTCAGGTACTTACTCTTGCGGATTTCGATCGGCTTCAGCCGGCGCCGAGAGCGATCCTGCAAGCGATTTGTGGCGTCACAGGAAACGATAGCCTCGTGGTTGGTTTGGCTGCCGTCGATGACAACGCGTTCAGGTCGGCCATGACGTGCCAACGCCTTTCTAAAGAACCGCTTGGCCGCCGGTAGGTCACGCTGCTCGCTGAACCAGAATTCGACTGTGTCGCCGACACTGTCGATGGCGCGGTATAGGTACATCCACTGGCCGCGGACCTTGATGTAAGTCTCGTCGATATGCCATCTGCCGGTCACGTTCCGCTTCCGTCGGTTGAAACGCTCCAGCAGTTCCGGTGCGTAGCGGACGGTCCAACGGTGAATGGTCGTGTGATCGACGGAAATGCCCCGCTCGGCCATCATCTCTTCCAGATCACGCAGGCTCAGACTGTAGGCCAGGTACCAGCGCACGCAAAGCAGGATCACCGATTGGTCGAACTGGCGGCCCTTGAACATTTGATCCTCCAAAATGTCAGAGGCTCTCCTTGCCACAGTGCCCGTAATCAAAACGTTGCAACACAACCCCCGCGCATGGCCGACCAATTCGTCGGCATGATACGCGACAACCTTCATTTGCAGGTCGTCCTGGGGCTGCGCCCGCCACCCTCGGCCGAAGAGGCACGGGAAGCGGTCGAGTCTGCAGTGGCAATCTTCCTGAACGGCGTTCGATCCGGTCGGGACAAATAGAATGTCTGCCACGACCTTCGACGTCGGGTACCTTCCCCTGACGCATGGTCGGGGTGACCAGATCCGTGATGGCGGTTCGTCGGGGCCAGATCCACATGAGGTGCCACCACGAGGCATCCGGCCGCGCAATACCCACGATCCCGACGGGCATATTAGGATGTGAACCCCCCTGTCGCCTTGCTGTTCGTTTCGTCTGCGAAACCGGTCTTGCGGTTTAGCCTCAGCAGCACGACGAAGCTTCCTTCTCGATCGCCGCATTTAAGCCGACGAACTCGTGGCGCACAGGGCAATCCATGTGATCCTCGACAATTACGCCGCGCACAAAAAGGACAAGGTCCGCGCATGGCTCGACCGTCAACCGCGCTGGACCTTCCACTTCACACCAACATCCTCTTCCTGGCTCAATGCCGTCGAGGGCTTCTTCGCCAAACTCACCCGACGCAGGCTCCAGCATGGTGTCTTCCATTCCGTCGTCGATCTTCAGGCCGCCATCAACCGCTTCATCCGTGAATACAATGCCGACAGCCCCGCACCATTCGTCTGGAAAGCCCATCCCGATGACATCATCGCCGCACGAAACAGAGGGTTCCTAACGTTGGAATCAATCCAGGGAGACAGAGGCGGAAAAGTTTGAGGATATCTCATGCCGAACTTCAAAGATCGTCGGTTTCAGTGTCGGACCGCGGGGGCCGCCGACCGGCACACGTAACTTCGGAATGTTGATTTCGAGGGCCGGACGAAGATGTTCGTCTCGCTATTCCAGATACGGCGTCAGCACATCTTCGATCCATTTCATGAATGCGCGGACTCGGCGCGACAGATTGTTCCGGTGTGCTACGACGAGGGACACAGGGATCGCCCGGCGACGAAAATCGGGTATGATCTCCACAAGCGCTCCACTCTCCAAGTATCGGCCAATCCCCAAGACTGGCGCCTGAATCAGGCCAAGACCGGCGAGGGCAGCGGCTTCGTAGGTCTGCGCACTGTTGACGTGTAGCGCACCTGGCAACTGAAGCGTCGCGTAGCTGTCGCCGTTGGGATATTCCCATCCATGGGGTCTTGCGCCCAGCATTGTCGAAAAATGAATTGTCCGATGTTCCTGTCGTTGGAGATCTTCTAGCGATCTAGGGACGCCATGGCGCGCCAGATAGGCGGGACTGGCAGCGTTGACCATGCGCAACTTGCCCAGTGGACGGGCAATCAGCGTCTCGTCCCCGATGGGACCAAGTCGCAATACACAGTCGAACCCTTCTTGGACCAGATCGACTTGCCGATCCGTACTCGACACCTCCAGTTCCAATTCAGGGTGAGCCGCCATGAATTCCGGCAAGGCTGGTACGATCGTTGTGCGCGCCACCTCGGTTGGAAGATCGACCCGTAAACGCCCACGAAGGGCCACGTGATCGCCTGCGAACATCGAGTGGAGGTCGTCGACTTCAGCAAGCAGATCGCGGGCACGCGCATGAAACGCGCGTCCGTCCTCCGTCAACTGCACGCTGCGCGTCGTCCGGTGCAGGAGCCTGACACCGACATCTTCTTCCAGCTTCCGGACCGCCGTTGAGGCCCTTCCCTTCTGAATGCCCAGGCTATCGGCTGCGTGGGTGAAGCTCCCCATTTCCGCTACCGTTATGAAAATGAGGATGGGTTCGAGATTCTGCATTTTCGTGCCTCGGCATTGTTCGCCACAGAGAGAACAGTGGGTTCATTTCCTCGGTATTTATCATGCCTGATAGACACAGTAAGTAGTAAGCCTCGAAGATAGGTGACCCCATCGGAGAATGACAAATGTCCGAAACCATGAACCTGCACCAGGTGCCTGAAGCCATGACCTTGCACCGCGCCCTGTGGACCGGCCGGATAATGAGCGCGTTTGTCGTTATCGCTCTGGTGGCAGACGGCACTATTCAGCTTTTCGCGCCGGCACAGATCGCGAACATGTTGCAGGAAACCGGGTTCGCGATGGACCTGACCCGTATCGTGGGCCCGATCATACTCGCCTGCGCCATCCTTTACGCCATTCCGGCCACCGCCGTCCTCGGCGCGATCCTGGTGACTGGCTTTCTGGGAGGCGCAATTAGCGCCCATGTCCGCATCGATGAGTTGGGATCGCCGCCGGAACTTATTTCCCTGCTTTTGGGCGCGATGACATGGGGCGGCCTCTATCTGCGCGATCCCCGTATCCGGGCCTTTTTGCCGCTCATCCGCTAAACCAACAGGGGCATTGCTTGTCCCTAAAATAGGAGAAAACGCATGTTTTTAGTTATGGGAATTACCGGACAAGTCGGTGGTGCAACGGCACAACATCTGTTGGCACAAGGCAAGGAAGTGCGCGCGCTTGTCCGCAATCGCGAGAAGGCGTCAAGCTGGGCGAACCAGGGCGTTGAATTGGTAGACGGCGACTGGAACGATGCGAGCGCCATCGAGCGGGCGCTCGAGGGCGTCGACGGCGCGTTCGTCATGTTGCCGGCTGTCTGGGCGCCCTCGCCCGATTACAAAGAAGTAAAGGGCGTGATTGCCAACTATGTCGAGGCGCTCACCAAGGCAACGCCGCCGCGAGTGGTTGCGCTTTCGTCGATGGGTGCCAACAGAACCAGCGGGCTCGGGATGATCACGGCGCTGTCGCTTCTGGAACAAGGTTTTCGCGACATGACATCGCCAATCGCCTTTGTGCGCGCAGGCGGCTTCTTGGAAAACTTCCTTTACGGCTTTCATGTCGCCCAAGGCGGAATGCTGCCAGTCTACAATAATCCGACAGACCGGAAAACGACCATGGTCGCGACCAACGACATCGGCGCAGAGGTCGCAATCCTTTTGACTGGGCCAGCCTGGCCAGGGCATCGCGTCATCGAGCTTGGTTCGATGGTCAGCGCGGATCAAGTCGCCGAGCAATTGGGTGAAGTCCTGAAGGTCGACGTGAAAGCCTTTGCAGTCCCGCGTGCAGGGTGGTCGGAAGCGTTCGAGCAGTTCGGCATCCCGAAGGGCCACACTGGAGCTGCCGAAGAAATGTTCGAGGCCGTGAACGCGGGATGGATGGACCTCGGAGCCGAGGATACGGAGCATGTAGCGGGTACGACGTCCGCACGCGATGTATTCGAGGCTGCACAGAACGCCGTGACGGCGTGACCTGGGATGGAACCTACCACGCGTTTCGCTTCTTCAAGTACTCCGAACGGTAACTGGCCGAAGCGCAGTACCGCTTCAATCGGCGCTTCGAACTCAAAGCGATGCTGCCTCGACTGCTGGTCGCGGCGGCGCGCTGCAAGCCATCCCCAGGCAGACATATCGGCGATCGTGTAGGTCTCGCCGACGATGAAATTTCGCCCTTCAAGATGATCGTTCAGCACCTGGTAGTGGCGCTCTGCTTCGCGTCGATAACGATTGACCGCATAATAGAAGCCCTCAGGCGCCGCATACTGGAAATGCACGGCCTGACCGGAGAACGGGCCGAGGCCGGAGGCGATGAAAAGAAGCCACGAAAGCAGTTCCGGCCGATCGTCGGGTTTGCCCAGGAACTGGCCGATCTTGTCGGCAAGGTAGATCAGAATTGCGGTGGAATCGGAGACGCGGGCTTCCTTCCCACCCGGCCCCTCGGTGTCGACGATTGCCGGAACCTTGCCATTCGGGTTGATCGCGCGGAAGGAAGACGCGTGCTGCTCGCCCTGCTGGTATCGACCGGGATCGCCCGTAGGCTACCCGCGAGGCTCGGCGAGCCATGGATGGCCGCGCCGGCCGCGACAAGACAGATCAGGCCGGCAAGGATCGGCGCATACGCGGAGAATTCACTGCCATCTGCCAGTGTGAGAATGCCGCTCTCTCTATAAGCGAGCGCGCCTTCGCCGAAGGGAGCGAGTCTGCGTTGCCATGCAGCTGAGCGCCGCCGGGCTGGATATCACGACGGAGCATCCATGCCCCGCGGAGGTTCTGCAGGATTTGCGCATCCGCCTTCGCGAGAGGACCACAGTCACGAGGGCACAAGCGCGCCTCTGTGGCGGACCGAAGCAAGCAGCAGCACGACGGACGCCGCCAGCAGAACTGCGTCCTTCAGTAGAAACTGCCCTGGTGCAGCCGAAATCGCAGGAAAGCCGCCGGCAGTCGGCTCCGCGACACCGGGGGTGGTGATGAAAAAGGTCAGCGTGATCAGATACGTCGCCGCTGACATCAGTGCGCCGAGCGCAGAGAAGAGTGGACGAAATGCACCAAGGATCAGAACGAGAGCTGTCGATAGCTCGATAACGCCGATGAAATAGCTCTGCCCCTGCGTCCCGAATATGCCCAGCCAACTCATGATCGGGCTGTGTTCGATAAACGGGGCGATACCATAGGCCTCGTACGCTGTGAACTTCATCGCGCCGAACCACAGAAATACGATCACGAGAGCCCATCTAAGCAGGGCGAGATCCTTCCGGTCGTGCTCGGGGACAAGAAATTCGTAACGGTCGAAAATGGTCATCTAAAACTCCTCAACAATGGGTCTCGTGGCAACGTCATGAACGATGTCTGTCGACCGGGCAGCTTATTATTATATGCGCTGCGCATATAATAATAAGCGAGTGATGTCGAATGGCTGTTGGCTCGCGCTTCGCTACCTCACGATGCCATCGGCATCGGCGATGCCTTTACCGAGCAAACGCGCGACCTCGCGGAATTTCGACTTGATGGGGCAGGCGCTCAAGTCGTCCGAAGCGTCCAAAGCCGTTGATAGCGACCTTAACTGTCATTCGCGTCTCCTTTTGCTTCGCAGCTAGCCGCGCATCTGCGGTTTGCTCAGCGACCGCGCACTTGAACCTTAAGCTCCGCCCGTCGGGCAATGAGATTGAAGGCATGGAACACCACCACTATGTATGCGCCGCGCATAGACTTATCCGTAAGCCTCACGAACGTCAACACGAAAAGCGAGAGCAGACGAGCTGGATGACGGCGCTGACGCGCGGTGATTCTCGGGCGCGACCTACGGCGATTCCCCCCCCGAGAGGCTTGCCCTATAGCCGCCAGGCATCAACGGTTCCGCGGCCTGGACGAGCCGGACCCGTTTTTTTCGGCGCGCTCGATCAGTCGAAATCCTCCGAAACCCTTTTAAAACAGAGCTTTGTCGATAACCCGCGCGGATGAAGAGGACCATGGTATGACTTGCTGTCTATGCTCCGCGCACATATAGATGTGGCAATGGATGGGCCTCGAGATCGAAATATTTTCGGTGCGTTCGCACTCATGATCAGCGACGACATCGTTCGCGCTAGTTCATCGCGGGCGCCGGAAGCTGGACCCGCCGCCTCAGCGCTGGCGTTGCTCGCGCACAAGCCCGGGCTCTCGATCCGTATGCTTGCGGTCGGGGTGGGCCTTTCACATGCAGGGACCGTTCGCCTGGTGGATCGATTGGCGACCGAGGGAATGATCGAGCGTAGGGAGCACTCGACAGACGGACGCGCGCGATCCCTCTATCTTACTCCAGCCGGCACGGTCGCGAGCGACGAGGTCCTGTCCTCGCGCGATCAAGTGATTGCCGAAGGGCTATCGATCCTTAATCCAGACGAACTGAAAATCTTATCGGACATCGCTGAACGCGTTCTGCGCAATCGCTTGGAAAACCTCGAGCAGTCATACCGCATCTGCCGCCTGTGCTGCTACGAGGGTTGCACGAACTGCCCCATTGATGCCGAATTGTATGAGCGAGGTGTAGACCGCGAGAAGAGGGACGACGCGTAGAAAGGTCGCAATCGCGGCCTGTAGCGACACGTCGCGCTTTCGATTCCATTCGCCAGGTATTAAGACAGCATCTCCGACTTGCTCATTGACCTGATCTATCCAAGCGCCAGGTCGGGCGCGCGAAGTGGCAGCTATACGGCACACGATCACTGGTCGAAACCGTCATCTCCCGCATCAAGAGGATCAACGACGGCAAACTCACATCCCGCACATTCGGCGCCCAGCAGAACGAGATCGCCATTCACATCAAAATCGCCAACCGCAACATGCTGGTCGCAAGGCCAGTGTCCGAGCGCGTCCGCTGATCAGCCTACAAAGTCAAAGATCTAGGCGGTAGCCTCGCTGCACCAATGCTGTGGAGAACGGTCCCTTCGCACTTCCAGCAAAGATGAATGTAGGTTGGTGACCTTACGTTGTTGGACCCGGTTTCTCCGAGTGGCTTGGCCCGGGCCTATCCCCGGGACAACCTGTAAGCATCAAGGCCTATCGATAAGCGGTAATAGGTCCTGAGCCTACCTACCTAATTCGATCTCGGCGCATCTGTTGCCTAATTCAGGCAGGTCACTGATTAACTGAGCCTGTCGCCACCAGGCGCTCTGTTTACATATTGTCGCAGGCCTTGGTAGCTTCAGCTTTTTTCATGGCATCGGCTTCCGTGGCGGCTTTGTCCATACAGTCTTTCTTCTTGTCGGCCTTCATGGCATCGGCCGGTTTCATCGCGTCATCAGGTTTCATAGAATCGGCGGGCTTCATGGCATCGTCAGTTTTCATGGAATCTGCAGGCTTCATTGCGTCCTCGGCGCGGGCAGCGCCGCCGGCAAAAAGGGCCGTCGAAGCAAGCGCGAAGGCAAGGGCTGGAAGCGTCAGACGGGTAAGATTGGTCATGGTTGTCTCCTCTGGTTGAATGGCCCGCTGAGAGGCGGGCCGGTACATGCGGTGCCGCTTGAGCGGCCTTGCGCAATTTCTAATTGGTGGTGGCAGCCAGGATCGGTCCACCCTTTGGCGTTTGAACGAGGACAGCTGTGCGAAGGCTGCCCCTGGCAGTCGGCAGTGGCAGTACGACAGCTTTGCCCGTCCATGTGCCGAGCTTTGTCAGTGACTGCACGACATTGGCGTGCGGCAGGGTGCGTCCGGTATTTTCGCCTCGGGCGATCGGCACCTCAACGATCCCCGGCTGGAAGCGCACTAGCCATACATCGGCCTTTCCGCCAGGAGCCTCTCCCTTGCCAATCCTGATCTTGTTTGCGGCGAGAGATAACAGGGGCTTGTTGCCTGTGTGACTGCGGGAAATGAGTGCTTCGATGTCGGCAAGCCGGTTGCCTACCGTATCGACGGTTCCGTCCACGACGATCTGGGGCGTAAATGGTCCCGAGCGTCCCAAAGACGGCTCGTAAGAAATTTGACGGGTTGTAAACTCAGGTTTTGCGAAGCTGTCCTTCCAGCCGAGGTAGTCCCAGTAGGTCACACCAAAGCTCAGTGCCAATACGCCCGGACGGCCGGCGAGTTTTACCAGATTGGCGTTGGCGGGAGGGCAGGAGGAACAGCCCTGGCTGGTGAAAAGTTCGACGACAGTCAGAGGCTTCATTTTCGCGGACGCAGCGTCGCCGGCGGATATGGCGATCAGCGCGGCGGCATAGAGCACTTGTGCTCTCTTCGGGATCGGTAGTGACATCGACGGTCTCCTTGTTTCTGCCAGACCTTGCTTGGTATCGCTATGAACATCGCTCATGAAAATCATTCGCCGTGCACGGCGCAGATGTTACCGATCTGAGGGGTCACGGTTTCGTGACCCGCCTTTTATTTGGACAACTTTTAACGCGGCGCGTAACAAAGTCTGCCGTCGACCGAATACCGGGGAGTATCGATTGAGAGGTGCCGACGAAGCCGAACTTGCCCGTTTGCTGAGGGCGGCCATGAAAGGCGATGAAGCCGCCTATGCCTTATTCCTTGCCGAAGTTGCGGCGCGGGTTCGAGGTTTCGCCAGGCGAAGGACCTTCCAAGGCGGTGTAGATCCCGAGGATGTGGTGCAGGAGACGTTACTTGCAATCCATCTGAAGCGTCATACGTGGCGCCAAGACGCGGCCGTCTTGCCGTGGGTTCTTGCCATCGCACGCTTCAAGATGATCGATGCATTTCGCCGGCGCGGCCGCAGGGTGGAGGTCGATATAGCGGAATTTTCCGAGATACTGGCCGAACCGGAAAAGGAGACCGTCGGTCCGCGCGACATCGAGCGGGCCGTGGGAGGTTTAGCTCCGTCGCAGCGCGCCGTCGTTACTTCGCTGTCGATCAAGGGCCTCTCCATCGGCGAGACGGCCAGCGCGCTCGACATGACGGAAGCCGCGGTGCGGGTGGCATTTCATCGCGGCTTACGTGCGATCGCAAAGCGGTTTGGAAAGAGCTAATATGGAAACGCAGGAACTGATCAAGATGCTCGGAAAGGACGCGCGGGTAGCGGAACCATCGCTGGCCTTGATGCTCCTAGGGGCTGTCGTCCTGTCGGGTATTATCGCAGCTTCCATATTCTTCGGCTTTATCGGCCCACGTCCGGACATTCACACTGCGGCAACGACCTTCCGGTTCCTACTCAAGTTTGTTGTCAACGGCACACTCGTCATTACCGCATTTGCCAGCGTGGTCGCACTGGCACGACCAGGCTGCCGGATGCGGTCCGGCCTTGCCCCCTTGCTGTTACTCGCCCCCGCCATTATTGCCACCGCCGTATTGGTCGAATTCACCATGGTCCCATCCGTTGAATGGTGGTCACGCTGGATCGGGACAAACAGCATCCCATGCATGACCCTGATACCCCTCATGGCCATCGGCCCGCTTGCGGTGATCCTGGCTGCGCTGCGATATGGTGCCCCGACGCGCCCGCGCCTTGCCGGCGCCGTAGCCGGCCTGCTTGCCGGTGGTATTGCGGCAACACTCTACGCGGCACACTGTCCAGACGATTCGCCCTTCTTCGTAGCAACATGGTACACGCTGGCTATCGCAATGCTCGCATTGCTTGGCGCATGGGTAGGAGGTCGGGTACTGCGCTGGTGAGTTCCGATCTTGCGTTCGTACAACGCGCGAGGCTGGTCCCTCCCGATGGACGGTGGCGTGCCGGTGAATTCGATTCCGCTAGGCAGGGTACGAAGACACGGTTGGTGATGATTTTTCTCCCATGCCTGACAGGATGGCCGACCGGATTCACACTGGCGTTTTCTTCGCTCAAAGCGCCGAATGATCTTTAACCGCCTGCTCGAGCGCGGGCTTCAAGCCGACAAAGCGCTCATCGATCGCAGCGGGGTTTTCGCGATTGAGGGCAATCATCTGGGCGCGGGCCTCGCCGCCGCGGATCACCTCCAGAACATTACCCTCGATACCCTCGACGATCGCGTCGGCGACCGCCGAAGCCGGCTCGCGCGAGAAGCCGAGGTCCGGCCCGGCGCGGTTCGACTTCATCATCGGCGTGTCGGTGCCGCCCGGATAAGCGGTCAACACATGAATACCTTCGCCCTTCAGTTCGCGGCGCATCGCCTCCCCGAAGCGGGCAAGCCCCGCCTTGACGGCAGCGTAGGTCGCATAGAAAGGCGCGCCGACCAAGGCAATGCCGGATGAGATATCCACGATCATCGCGTCGCCACTCGCCCGAAGCGCCGGCAGGGCAGAGCGCGTCAGCAGGATCGGCGCCACGAGATCGACATCGATCATGGCCTGAAGGTCGGCCTCGGAGGTGTTCTCCAGACGCCCGGCCCGGACCCCGCCGGCATTGTTGACGAGAACGTCCAATCCGCCCAGCGCCTCGACGGCCTTGTCGAGCGTGGCCGCGCGTCCGTCCGACGTCGCCACGTCGGCGACGATGCCATGGATCGCAGAACCGCCCTCCCTGAGCTTCCGGACGGCAGCCGTGACGCCATCGGCGCGCCTGCCGCTGATTGCAACTTTCGCACCTTTGGCGAGGAGCGCCTGTGCGAGAGCATAGCCGATACCGCTTGATCCGCCCGTGATCAGGATACGCTTGCCTTCGATGTTCATGATTTTGCCTCGGCAATCTTGTCCTGCGTCCTTGTCTCGAAATCGCTTGCGTCATGACGCTCGTGCAACTGGCTGGACGGTTCGCCTGAGGTGCGGTTTACCTTGCGGGCACGATCGACGGCAGACCGTGCAAAGATCTGGTCGGCCCAACGTATGACGTTCTTGTAGTCCTGCACGGAGAGAAACTCGCCTGCGCCATACTGCCAGCCCTTCACCAGCCCGCCATACCAAGGCCAGATCGCCATGTCGGCGATGGTGTATTCGCCGCCCGCGACGAACTCATTGACGGCAAGCTGGCGGTCGAGAACGTCGAGCTGGCGCTTAACTTCCATAGCATAGCGATTGATGGGATATTCGAGCTTCACGGGTGCATAGGCGTAGAAATGGCCGAAGCCGCCGCCGAGGAAAGGCGCCGAGCCCATCTGCCAGAACAGCCAGGACAGCGCTCCGGCCCGCATTGGTTGTTCCTTGGGCAAGAATGCGCCACCGAATTTTTCGGCCAGATACATCAGGATTGCGCCGGATTCGAATACCCGGATCGGGGTGTCACCGCTGCGGTCCATCAGCGCCGGGATCTTCGAGTTTGGATTGACCTCGACGAAGCCCGAACCAAACTGGTCTCCCTCGCCGATCTTGATCAACCAGGCGTCATATTCGGCTCCCTTATGGCCGATGGCCAGAAGCTCTTCCAGCATGATCGTCACCTTCTGGCCGTTCGGTGTACCCAGCGAATAAAGCTGCAGCGGATGCTTACCGACGGTCAGCTCCTTTTCGTGGGTCGGACCTGCTATCGGCCGGTTGATGCTGGCGAACTGGCCGCCACTGGGCTTTTCCCAGGTCCAGACTTCGGCCGGCGTGTATTTGGCATTGTCGGTCATCGTGCAGTCTCCGGAGAATTGGCTTACGCAGCAGGAGAATAATTGGACGGGAAGAGGGCGCGCCGGGTCTCCTCGTCGTTGACCTTTTTGAAGGCGTGGTCTTTGCCGACTTCGCGTGCGCGAGCGGCGGCAGGACGCGCATCAACTGCCTCGAACAGGCGTTTCAGGTTTGGGAATGAGTCAAAAGGATTTTCCGTTCCCTTTAGGACGCGCGAGGCACGATCGAGCCATCCCCAGGCAGACATATCGGCGATCGTGTAGGTCTCGCCGACGATGAAATTTCTCCCTTCAAGATGATCGTTCAGCACCTGATAGTGGCGCTCTGCTTCGCGGCGATAGCGATTGACCGCATAATCGAGGCCCTCAGGCGCCGCATACTGGAAATGCACGGCCTGACCGGAGAACGGGCCGAGGCCAGAGGCGATGAAAAGAAGCCACGAGAGCAGTTCCGGCCGGTCCTCGGGTTTGCCCAGGAACTGGCCGGTCTTGTCGGCAAGGTAGATCAGAATTGCGGTGGAATCGAAGACGCGAGCTTCCTTCCCACCCGGCCCCTCGGTGTCGACGATTGCCGGAACCTTGCCGTTCGGGTTGATCGTGAGGAAGGAAGGCGCGTGCTGTTCTCCCTTGCTGGTATCGACCGGGATCACCTCGTAGGGCAGGCCCGCATCCTCAAGAAAGAGGGCGATCTTGGCCGGGTTCGGCGTCGGGTGAAAATAGAAGCGGATCATGGGGGTTCCTTCAGGGTTGCGGGCGGGGGGAGGCGGTGCGGCTGGATGCCAGCAGCACACCGATGACGATAACGGCGATTGCGGCGCATTCGGCCGGGGACGGTATTTCGCCGAGAATGGGGATGGCGAGGATCGATGCGGCGGCGGGCACGAGCGCGATGATGGCGGTGGCGGCGGAAGCACCGAGAAGGGAAATGGCGCGATTGAAGGTGACGATCGCGACGCCGCTCATCAATACGCCCTGATATGCCACCTGAAGCGCGATCTCGTTCACGGAGGCGTGATCGAGACGGCTTAGGCCGAACAGCAGGTAGACCGGCAGGAACAGGGCGGCCGACCAGATGCAGATCAGGCTTGCGGCCTGTATCGGTGTCAGCCCGCTACGGCGAAACAGCAGCGTATAGAGCGCCCACATGGCGCCGGCCGCCGTCAATGCGCCGATACCCGCGAGGCTCGGCGAGCCATGGATGGCCGCGCCGGCCGCGACAAGGCAGATCAGGCCGGCAAGGATCGTTGCATAACCGAGCCAACGCACCCGTCCTTGCCGCTCCTTCAGGAAAGCCCAGGCGAACACGCCGGCAAAGATAGGCATCATCGTCGGCGCGATAGAGGCCGCTTCAGCGGCTGAGGTCAGTTTAAGCCCGAGTGCCACGAGCAGGACGAATGGCATTCCCCATAGCAGCGAGAACAACAGACCCTCGCCCCAGTCCGACAGGGACAGTCGTGAGCCCCGGCGTAAGAGGGCAGGCGCCAGCAGGAGGGCTCCGATGCCGAAGCGTAGCGCGGTGACGTCCCAAATCCGCAACTCTCGGGTGACGCTGAAGCGTGTCACCACGAACCAGCCGGAAAAGATCGCGACCGACACGGCAGCCCAACCTAAGCCGATGACTCGTGAGCGATCCAACCATTGCGCGAGGCGGGTATCGCGGATGTCGGTGCCGCTGCTGTGGCCGGATCGCTGGCCATGGCCTAATAGGCCTTTGGGTACCGCGGGTCGCATGAGGTTACAGGCCAGTCCGACGGAGCCATTCTCCTATTTGCAAAAAAGCGAAAATGCTGCGGGTGCGATCCCATCGTGGCATCCTTTGGAGATGAGGCCAACGCGTTACGTCCGCCGCTTGAGTTTTAGTTCGACTGTTCTAAAATGCATCCGCAAGCCAGTTATGGCAAGATGCCGGGCGCGGATATTTTTGGGATGGCGGTGAGATGGCGAGACCACGGGAATTCGATGAAGAAGCCGTGCTCAATGCTGTGGTGGAGTGCTTTTGGCGCCGAGGTTATGAGGCGACATCCGTCCGCGGCCTTATCGACAGGACCGGAATCACCGGCGCCAGCCTCTACAATGCCTTTGGCGACAAGCGTGCGCTCTTCGAGAAAGCCTTGAACCATTATGTCGAAGACAGTGTCGCCGAGCGTATTCGGCGCTGCGAAAAGCTGACGCCGCGCGAAGCCATCGGCGCTTTTTTCGCGGAAGTCCTCAAACGCTCGCTGGCCGATCCCGAACACAAGGGATGCATGCTCGTCAACGCCGCGCTCGATGCCTCGCCGCATGACAAAGATTTTCGGGAAACCGTGGCTGCGATGCTCAGGCGTATCGAGGTATTCTTCCTCGCTAGCGTCCAAGCCGGTCAGGCCGACGGTACGGTCACCTCATCGATACCGGCCGAAGACTTCGCCAGACATCTTCTCGGCGTCCTGATGGGTGTGCGCGTGTTGGCGCGGGTCAGGCCTGAGCGCGAACTGCTGGAAGGCGTCGTGGCGCCGGCCCTGGCCCTTCTCGATGACACGGCAGGCCCTAACGTGCCGAGAACCAGTGTTAAGCGCAGTGGCTAACGCTGTCCGCTGAACCCAATATCGAGTTTCAATGCGGCCGCCGCCGCGCCCGCCGGCCATTGAATACATATCCGCAACGGTTCTTCCCCGAAGCTGGCGGCGTTCTCCACCACTCGTGGGTGTGGAGATGATAGAGTCTGAGCGCTCGCGTTTCGGCGTGTGCTCCCAGCGCAAAACAGATCCCGGAGGCCATGCTCGGCGTTCCGAAAATTGAACCATTGTCCTCTGCTTTATTGGCTGCCACCGCATAGTGGAGACCATTCAAATCGGACTTCAGATCGTCGTGCCGACTAGCACCACTTTGAGCACGCTTCACACATGCTCGTGAGCTTCTCCTCTTATAGAATTCCGAATGCTTCCATCGGGCAATCGTCGCAGAGCAGTTCGTTGCAGAACCGACAGATGGTGAGCGCCGATGTGGCATCCTGGGGGAGTTTGCCGACCATGTTCCGGGCGATACGTTCCAATGCGGCTTGCTCGTCTAGCGAAAGTCCATCGAGCATCGAGGCCAGCGTCGTGCGGCGCCGTTCCAACAGGGCAACTCGCTGATCCCGGCCCGCAGCGGTAAGGTTCAGTGCCAAGGCACGGCGATCATGGGACGCCGGATTTGGCTCCTCTACTGGTTACCGTACGACCGATATACATCGGCGAGCGACTCCGCGCTGGATAGGAAAAGATAGAGACTCTTGACGATAGGGTTCTTCGTCAGGTCGATCGGAATACGCCGCGTCATGCGCAGCGGAAGCATGGCCTGATCATATATTGGTCAGTCGGCCTTTGAGGAACGGTGCGGCGCTGCCACAGGAGCAGGCAATCACCGATACGATGCTCACGCCGACCACCGTGTGAATATCGACGCCGAACAGCAGGATCAGGATAGGCACGATGAAGATGCCGCTCGTCATGCCGAGCACGCCGCCAAGCGCACTTGCCCCGAATGCGGCAACGAAAAGCCAAAGGATGGTCGCTGGCTCCATGACATGCCCTGCTCGGCTGGCGACCGCGGCCGGGTCGCCAGGGGTTATGGCTTGCACGGGACAAGTCCGAGCAGCGTGGTAGCGTGAAAATCAGTCCTTGAACAAGTGGGTTGCATGGGTGATGGCGCCGCCAGCGCGGATCGCGGCCGCGACTACGGCAGTCTCGGCCATCTGGGCGTCTGTCGCTCCGGCGTCTCGGGCGGCCTTGGTGTGCAGTTCGAGGCAATAGGGGCACTGTGTCGTCAAAGCGACGGCGACGGCAATCAACTGTTTTTCTTGGACCGTCAGAGCACCTTCGGCAAAGGCGGCTTTATCAAACGCCCAGAACGCCTGCATTGCGTCGCTCGCACCTGCGTCCAGCTTCTTGAGCTTGCTCAGATTTTTCATATCAAACATGGAAAACTCCTATTCACTTGTATGCGTCACGCATATCTTTTTAGAAGAGTGGCACGGATGAGGCAATGACGAATGGCTCAATCTTCAGAAAGGTTGATCAACTTATTTGGAGCACTGGCCCTTGGGGTTACCGATCGGATCCGCCAAGCGGCCCTGGAGGATTATCCGCTCGGCGATAAGAAACGATGCGCGGCACCGGCGTCGCGCCGGCGCTGGTCAATTACATGATAGAAGATGTGCGCAAGAGTGGCCTCAAGATCATCCCGATTTGCCCCTATGTCCGGGCGCAGTATCGCAAGCACCCGGACTGGGCCGATGTCATGACCGTCGCACCGGGAGAAGACCGAAGTTCTAAAGCATGCCTCCCGAAAGTGGGAACCGGTTTCGGGATAAAGACATGCGTGAAATCAAAGGGTTGTGATGGGGTGGACGCCCCCCGACGGCATCGATGTGCCAGAATGGAGACGTTGATCACCTTTTGAAGGAGGCGACCATGAAAGAGATTGGCATTATCGGTCTGGATTTGGCGAAGAATGTGTTTCAGGTCCATGGCTCTGACGGGGCTGGCAGCGTGCTTTTGCGCAAGAAATTACGGCGCGATCAGTTTTTTATTCTTTGCCAAACAGCCAAACTGTACGGTTGCGAGCATGCTCCAGCAGCCATTATTGGGGACGGGAAATCGGCAATCTCGGTCATACGGTTCGGCTGATCCCGCCTGCCGCATAATTGGCCTCGAGGCAGGCCTCTTTACGTTTCCAGTCAACGGTTGCAACAAAGCCTTCCAGAACCAACACACGTCGCCAGATCATCGGGCTCAGACCGAGCAGACGGATCCTGAGCTGGAGAACGGATACTGCGTACGGCAACGATGAGGATGTGATGGGTGGCATATCCGGCTTTGACATCTTCAGCAGAATAAGCCTACCCAGCTTTCGGTTCGCCAGTTACCAACAGCTCACAGATTTTTGGCGCTCTCCTGATAACGCGTCAAGCTTCCGGCTGGCGCCAGATTGTTCGGTCAGGCCGCTCCCGCGATGATCGCGCGTAGGACCTCGCCGAAGCGACGGACCTCGTCCAGGGTGTTGTAGTGCACCAGCGAGGCGCGGATGGCGCCGCTGTCCATGGACAGGTTCAAGCGCTTCATCAGGCGTGGCGCATACATGTGGCCGTCGCGGATGCCGATCTGGCGGTCCGACATCTGCTCCACGACCATCTGCGGCGACAAATTGGGGATATTGAAGCAGAAGGTCGGCACGCGCTCGTTAATGCGGGCTTCGTCGGAAACACCGTAGATGATGGCGCCGCAATCCTTAAGCTCCTTCAGCATGGCGCGGGCCAGGTCGAGTTCATAGGCGCGGATCGCCGCCATGCCGCAGACGATGTTTTCGCGGCGCGAGCGGTTGTTGGCGGGCGCCAGATTGCGGCCGACCAGTTCCAGATACTGCACCGCCGCATCCATACCGGCGACGTTCTCGTAGATGAAGGTGCCCGCCTCGACCTTGTGCGGCGGCTCGTTGGGGATGAAATCTTCCTTGAAGGTGGGCAGGCGCTTCAGCGTCTCGAACCGGCCCCACAGGAAGCCCATATGCGGCGAGAAATTCTTGTAGCCGGAGCAGACGAGATAGTCGCAATCCCAGGCCTGCACGTCGATCAGGTTGTGCGGGCCGTAATGCACGCAGTCGAGGAACACCTCGGCGCCCGCCGCATGGGCGATCTTCGCCACCGTGGCTACATCGACTATGGAGCCGATCGAATGCGCCGTCACCGTGCAGGCGACGAGGCGCGTGTTCTCCGACACCAGTTCTTTCAGATCGTCGGTGTGCAGATTGCCGTCGTCGCGCATGCGCCACCATTTGAAGGTGGCACCGAGCGGTTCCAGCGCCAGCCAGGTCGCGATGTTGGCGTCGTGGTCCATGTCGGTGATGATGATCTCGTTGCGTTCCGAGAGCATCTGGCCGACGCCGAGGCTGACCAGACGGATGAAGGAAGTGGCGTTCATGCCGAAGCAGATCTCGGCCGGGTCGTAGGCGTTGATCAATAGCGCCACGCTTTCCCGCGCGTCGGCTACGGTCTTGTCAACAGTGACGCTGCGGCCATAACGGCCACCGCGCTGCACATTGTGGCTGACCAGATGATTGGTGACGGCGTCGAGCACGCTTTGCGGGATCTGCGCGCCGGCGGCGTTATCCAGGAAGATGAAGTCGCCAGCCTGCTGTAGTGCCGGGAACATCGCGCGGATGGTTTCGACCGGGAATTTCTCAGTGGCGGCGCCTTCCGCCTTCGGGGTCAGATGCTGGTTCACGGTCTTCTCCTTGTTTTCATTCGTTCGTAGGGGTATGGCGCGTCAGTGCGCGCCCAGTTGTTTCTTGCTGCGCTCTTCGAGGTAAGCGACCAGCCGCACCAGAGGCCAAAGGATGGCGAGGTAGATGACGGCAGCGCCGATCAGCGGCGTCGGATTGGCCATCAAGGCCTGCGCATCGGTTGCCTGCTTCAGCAAATCCGGCATGGCGACGACGGAGGCCAGCGCGGTATCCTTGAACACCGACACGCAATTGCTGGTCAGCGGCGGAATGACGACGCGGATCGCCTGCGGCAGGATCACTTTGCGCATCGAGGTCCAGAACGGCAGGCCGAGCGTCGCCGCCGCCTCGAACTGGCCTTTCGGGATATTCTCGATGCCTGCGCGGCAGACCTCCGCGGTGAAAGCAGCAAGTACCATCGACAGCGCCAGCGCCGCCGAGGTGAAGGACGAGAAGCTGATGCCGACGAACGGTAGCGCATAGTAGATCAGGATCAGCACGACCAGGATCGGCAGCGCGCGGAAAATGTCGATATAGGCGGTGGCGAGACGCCGCAGCGGCTTTGGCGCATAGAGGCGCATCAAGCAGATCGCCAGTCCGGCTAGCATGCCGAAGGCGATGGCCGCGCAGCCGAGCATGATTGTATTACCAAGCCCGCGCAGCAGGATCGGAAACGACCGCACCAGGACGTGCCAGTTGAAGAACGTATCGATCAGTTCCATGGGCTTGGCCTTGTTGGAGCTGGTCTATGGCCGATAGCGGGCCAATAGGGGAAGGTTGTGAAGGCGAGGGTGCCGGGCCGCGATGGATTGGCCCGGTACCGCTGCTGTTTTTACTGAGCCTGCGGAATTTCGCCCGGCGTGACCGTCGAGGTGCCGGCTTCCGGATCGACGCCGAACCACTTCTTGTGGATGGCGGCAAGGGTTCCGTCCGTCTTCATCTCGGTGATGGCGCCGTTGACCTTTTCCAGCATCGGATGGTTCTTCTTCGTCATCATGGCGAAGCGTTCGCCGGTCGGGATGCGGACGAGGATTTTCAGCGCCGGCATTTTCTGGATCGCAAACTGGAAGCCGGCCAATTCGCCGGCGCCGCCATCGATACGGCCGTTCTGGACTTCAAGCAGCAGATCCTGCTGGGCGTTGTAGCTTTTCACTTCGGTAACGCCGAGCTTTTCGGCATTTTCCTTCATGTAGGCGTCGCCGGTCGAGCCGGCGATGACGCCGATGGTCTTGCCCTTGAGGTCCTCGAGCGAGGCGAGGGTGGAGTCGGCCTTGCCGACGATGGTGCCATCGCTGTCATAGTAGGGCTGCGTGAAGGCCTGGTTCTGCAGGCGTTCGTTGGTGATCGAGATCGACGACACGGCGAAGTCGATGCGGCCCGACGCGGTCGCTGCAAACAATGCTTGGAAGCCGAGATCCTGGAACTCGATATCCGCGCCGAGGCGCTTGGCGACATCGGTGGCGACATCGATTTCGAAGCCTTCGAAGCTGCCGGATTCGGTCTTGTATTCCCATGGCGGGTTCGCCGGATAGGCGCCTACCACGATCTTGTCGGCAAAGGCAGGCGCGGCGAAGCCGACGCTTGCGGCGATCACGACGCCAATCAGTCCCAGACGTTTCAACATGTTCTCTCCCTTTGGTTCAGTTATTCGTTGCGGGCCTTTTGTTTTCACCACTTCCAGCCCCCCGCTCTCAAGGGCTGCAGGCGATGCGATGCCTGCCGTCACGAAGCGCGGCGCTCCTCCCGTCCGATGATGTCTTGCAGGGTGACAAGCAGTGCGTCGATGGATGCGTCGTCGGTGACCGGACCCGGCGAAAGCCTGAGCGTGGAACCGCGCGCGTCGCAATAGAGCTGCTCGGCGCGCAACCTCGCCACCACCGCGACAGGGTCGATGCCGGCTGGCAAGGTTAGCATGACGCTGCCGCCGCGCTGCGCGGCATTTAGCGGCGAGCGCACAGCCCATCCGTTTTCCAGCGCATGGCCGATGATCTTTTCGCTCATGGCGACGTTGCGGGCGGCAATGGTGTCGATGCCGGTCTGCATGACCCAATCGAGGCCGGGCAAGGAGGCGATACTGGCCAGGATGGCCGGCGTGCCATGATCGAAACGGCGCGCATCGGAAGCAAAGGCGAAGCGGTCGAGATCCCACGAAAACGGGTTTTCCTGGCTGAACCAGCCGCGCAGTTCCGGCTGGCAGGTTTTCAGCAGATCGGGCGCGACCTGTAGAATGCCGGCGCCCGATGCGCCGCACAGCCATTTCAGCGAACTCGAGACGACAAAATCGACGGGCGTTGCAGCAACGGAAAAGGGCGCGACCCCAACCCCTTGGGTAATGTCGATGCCGACCAGCGAGCCCATCTTGTGGCCATGGGCGGCAAGCAGCTTCACGTCGCAGCGGTGCGAAGCGGTGGAGGTGACGAAGGTCAACAAGGCGAGGCCGACATCGTCCTGCCAGTGCGCCAAAAAGTCCTCGTCGCGGACCCAGCTTTCGCCGGGGCGAAGCGGCACGGTGTCGAGGGTGTAGCCGAAACGGTCGGCTAAACCGGCAAGCAGGAAATGCAGGCTCGGAAAACAATCGCCGGCCACCAGCAGGCGTTTCCCTGCCAGCCGCTCGCGCGGCAAGCCTCCGATTAGGCTGTAAAGCGCTGCCGTCACGTTTTCGGCTGTGGTGAGAGAGTTCTTCGGCGCGTCGATCAACAGGCTCCAGGCGTCGATGAAGCGTTGACGGGCTGCGAGGGACGCCGGCCACTGGCCATCGTTTTCAGCCGACCATATAGCGGAAAACTTGGACAGGGCCGTGACCATGCGTTCGGCTTTGCCCGGAAACGTGCCGATCGAATGATAGAGAAAATAACCTGACATGCCACGTTCCCGGTTCTGTGATCATGTGATCACAGAATTCATCGAGGATCAACTGGGGTCGTTGAGAATGGGCAGGCGTTTTGCAGGAAAGCGGTTGGCGGTGTCGCGCAACCGTTGGAAAAGCTTGGTCTTTGCGCTTGGAGGCCGTTTGATAATTCCCCCTGTCGAGGCAGATGACGCGGTTTTCGGCGGCGCGATAGGCGACGAGCGGAGCGTCTACAGTATGAGCACCGGAAGCGCAGAAACTGCGCCAGATGACCGGCAGGGTGGATTCCAAACGCTCTAGTGCTCGCCGATTGCCGGTGAGGCCGTGTCAGCCCTTGCCAAATGCGGCAAAGTTGACCTGCTTTGGCTCGGGAACCTCCGGGCAGAGCGCCTGCAATGTCTCTTGCGTGGTCCGTATGTCGGCGACCACTTCGTCGCGGGCGCGCACGAAATCGCGCTCCTTCAGCGCCGCGATGATGACGCCGTGCCGCCCCGAGGGCTCCATCGTGCCGGCGCGCATGGAAGGCGCGACGTGTTTGGAAAGCAGGCGCATATAGGGGCCGAAACGCAGCCACAGCGTTTCGATCAACTGGAACAGCACGTCGGAGCCGGAGGCGCGGTAGATGATGAAATGGAACTGCTGGTTCTTGGAAATCAGCTCATAGATGCTGTCGTTGCGCCCGATCGCCTGCTGCTCGGCGGTGATCTGTTGCAGGGTGGCGATGTCGGCGGCACTCAGGCGCGGCGTGCCGAGTTCGGCTGCCAGCCCCTCGACGGCGAGACGCGCCCGGCACAGATCGTCGAGCCGCGCGCGGGTGACGATAGGCACGCAGGCCGACCCGTTCTGCGAAATCTCCAACGCGTTTTCGGCGGCGAGCCGGCGCAGTGCCTCGCGCACCGGCATGTTCGACGTGCCGAAAGCCTCGGCCAGAGACGCGATGGTGAGCGTCTGCCCCGGATCGAAGCTGCCGACCATCAAGGCGTGGCGAAGCTGCTGATAAACGCCGTCCTGGACCGTGCTGCGGCCTGACACCGGTTCAAATACCAAACTCAAAACCGGCCTCGCTTCCCTTCCCGCCCCGAATATGAGAAATCGAAGCATAGTGCTCCGCGAACGGCGTGATCATCTGATCACACATCGGGGAAATCGCCAAGACATTGGTGCGGGCAAGCGTTTTTCGTCGATGTAGGCGGTTCCGAAACGCCCGCCTACAGCCGCACTTGCCAAGGCGGTAACCGACCAAACGCGATGGAAGTGTTTTCAATATTCCCGCCTGTGGCGACAGTTTTTCACACGAGAGGGTTCGCCGCGCAATTGTTTTGGCGGCTGCGAATGGATGAATTCTCGGGATTTTTGCGGCCGTTTTGGCTGGTTTTTGCCTTTTTTCCTGGTTGCGCCTCGGTTTTCCGGCATTTGACGGAGTTTTCGGCGCGTTTTTTGGCTCAATTGTAGCGTGACCGCCGCCTAAGGGCGCATGATGAAGGCGAATGCGGCGCTGGTGGGCAATTGGCTGCGGACAGGCATTCAAACCGGGCGCTTTAAATTCATTTGCATATTCATAACGGTGGTGCCGCATGTTTCTATCGCGAAACCCCATTTCCTTCATGCTTAAACTAATTGCAGATGCATATGTTTTCGTCTAATAGCCTACCAGGGAAAACGGGCCGCTTTCATCGCGCCCCACAGGGAGGAACGGACTCATGGAATCGCAAAAACTTCTGGGCGAAGTCGCCATTCAGCTTCTTTCGGGCGGCATCGAGGTGGTCGATCTGACAGCGTCGCTCGGCCCGGATACGCCGCTGATCAAGCTGCCGCCGGAACTCGCGGTCGATACGCCCAAGGTCGAGATTCATACCATTTCGGCCTACGACAAGAACGGTCCGTGGTGGGCATGGAACTGGCTGAAGCTGGGCGAGCATTCGGGTACGCATTTCGATGCGCCCAAGCACTGGATCACCGGCAAGGACTACGCGGACGGCGCCACCGACACCATTCCGGTGCAGAATTTCGTCGGGCCGGTCAATGTCATCGACTGCTCCAAGGAAGCGGCGGCCGACGCCGATTTCCTGCTCACCGTCGATCACATCAAGGCGTGGGAAGCCGAGCACGGCACTATTAATGCCGGCGAATGGGTGGTGATGCGCACCGACTGGTACAAGCGCAACGGCTCGGAAGCCGAATTCCTCAACGCCAACGAGACCGGACCGCATACGCCTGGGCCGACCGCCGAAGCGATCATCTATCTCATCGACAAGGGGATCAAGGGCTGGGGCAGCGAGACGATCGGTACCGACGCCGGCAAGGCCGGTGGCATGGAGCCGCCATTCCCCGCGCATAGCCTGATGCACAAGGCCAATCGCTACGGCCTGGCCAGCCTGTGCAATCTCGACCGCCTGCCGCCGAAAGGCGCGATCCTGATCGCGGCACCGCTCAAGATCGAGCAAGGCACCGGCAGCCCGATTCGCGCGCTGGCTTTGGTCCACAAGGGCTGATCATCGGCGGTCGCCATGGATCATCTTGATCACATCGTCCTTGGAAGCGGCATCTCGATGCTGTCACCCAAGGGCGACAAGATGCTGGACCGCATCGGCGGCGATGCCTCGATCCTTCCGAGGCTTCGTGGCGGTTCGGGCTTTCTCTTGGCGGGGAGGTTTTAGATGGAACAGAAGCCGGCGGAAAGAAAGCAGCGCATTTCGACGCTCGGTCAGATCGGCCTGCAGCAATTCGCACCCTATCTGATGAACCGCATCATGGGGCGCTACAACGCGACCTTGCGCGATGATTTTCGCAACCAGGGCCTGACCATTCCGCAGGTGCGGACGCTGGCCGTGTTGTCGGTTGCCGACGGCGTCACCGTCAACGACCTGGCGGTCTACACTGTCATCGAGCAATCGACGCTCAGCCGTACGCTGGACGTGCTGGAGGCGCAGGGGCTGGTGCGGCGGGAGCCTTGCGATACGGACAGCAGGGTGCGCAAGGTTTTCCTGACCGATGACGGCCGCACCCAATTCAACTACGCCTGGCCGCCGATGCACGATGCGTTCGAGGCGATGTTCGACGGGATCGATGACGCCGAATACGCGGCGCTGATCACGACCTTGCAGAAGATGCTGACGAACATCCGTCTGCACGACATTTGATCCACAGGCGCTTGCCCGGCGAGCGCGGGAAGCTGGAAGGAGCCATTTGATGGCGGAACGGTCTTTCGTAAAGGAAGTCGAAAAGCTTCGGCTCGGTGCCGGGGAAGAATTTGCGGGCGAGGGCATTCTGGCCATCACCAAGGCGCTGCTCGAATGCGGCGTCGGCTATGTCGGCGGCTATCAGGGCGCGCCGATCAGCCATCTGATGGACGTGCTTGCTGACGCACAGGATATTCTGGGCGAACTCGGCGTGCATTACGAGGCGAGCGCCTCGGAAGCCACCGCCACGGCCATGCTGGCGGCGTCCGTGCACTATCCGATCCGCGGAGCCGTCACCTTCAAATCGACCGTCGGCACCAATGTCGCTTCGGACGCCCTGGCCAATCTGGCCTCCGGCGGCGTCACCGGCGGCGCGCTGATCATCGTCGGCGAGGATTATGGCGAAGGTTCCTCCATCATGCAGGAACGTAGCCACGCCTTCGCCATGAAAAGCCAGGTCTGGCTGCTCGATCCGCGCCCCAACCTGCCGTCCATCGTCAAGGCGGTCGAGGACGGTTTCGAGCTGTCGGAAATTTCGAACACGCCGGTCATGCTTCTGGTGCGCATCCGCTGCTGTCATCTCCATGGGCGCTTCACCGCCAGGGACAACAAGCGCCCGTCGATGACGGTCGCCGACGCGCTCGACGCACCGCGTCGCGACACCGCGCGCATCGTTTTGCCGCCGGCTTCCTTCCTGCACGAGAAGGAAAAGATCGAAAAACGCTGGCCGGCTGCGGTCGATTTCATCCGGCGCAACAAGATCAACGAGTTTTTCGGGCCGGAGAACGGCCGGGTCGGCATCGTCTGCCAGGGCGGCATGTATAATGGCGTCATCCGCGCGCTGCAGCGCATCGGCCTCGCCGATAATTACGGCGAAACCGACGTGCCGCTCTATGTGCTCAACGCCGTCTATCCGTTGGTGGACGACGAGTTTCTGTCTTTCTGTGAAGGCAAGGATTCCGTACTCGTGGTCGAGGAAGGCCAGCCGAACTACATCGAGCAGTCTTTTTCATCGATGATGCATAAGGCCGAACGTGGCACCAGGATCGTCGGCAAGGAACATCTGCCGATGGCCGGTGAATATACCGGCCAGGTGATGCTCGACGGCATCGGCTCGTTCTTGCGGGCAAATGCGCCGCAGATGCTGTCGGCGGAAGTGCGTGCGCCCAACAAGATCGGCAACGGCGATGTCATTCCCGACCTGACCAATGTCGTGCCGGGCCGCCCGCCGGGTTTCTGCATAGGCTGCCCGGAGCGGCCGATTTTCGCCGCCACCAAGCTGGTCGAGCAGGAACTGGGCCAGCATCACATCGCCTCCGATATCGGCTGCCACCTGTTCTCGATCATGCCGCCCTTCGAACTCGGCGCGACCACTATGGGTTATGGGCTCGGGCCGGCATCCGCCTCGGCGTTCAATTCGCCGGAAGCCAAGCGGCGTTCGATCTCCTTCGTTGGTGATGGCGGTTTCTGGCACAACGGCCTGACCTCCTCGATCGGCAACGCCGTGTTCAACAAGAATGACGGCGTTATCGTCATCGTCGATAATTTCTATTCGGCGGCGACCGGCGGCCAGGACATTCTGTCATCGCGGGCCGACAACCGATCGAAATCGACCAAGCATCCAATCGACAAGGCGGTGGAGGGCATGGGTGTCAAATGGATACGCCACATCGACCGCACCTACGACGTGCCGAAAATGCAGGCCATTCTGAAGGAAGCGCTGACCACCGAGGAGAAGGGGCCAAAAGTCATCGTCGCCTCGTCGGAATGCATGCTGAACCGGCAGCGCCGCGAAAAGCCGCTGGTCGCTCAGGCGATCAAGGTCGGCACCCGAGTCGTCAAGCCGAAATTCGGCATCGATGAAGATATCTGCACGGGCGATCACGCCTGCATGAGGCTGTCCGGCTGCCCGTCGCTGTCAGTGAAAACGCTGGACGATCCGCTGCGCGACGATCCGGTCGCTCATATCGACCAGACCTGCGTTGGCTGCGGCAATTGCGGCGAGGTCGCCGATGCGGCGGTGCTCTGTCCGTCTTTCTACCGCGCCGATGTGGTGCATAATCCGAGCGGCTCCGACCGCTTCCTCGAAAAGATACGCGGCAAGACCATCGGCGCCTTGCAGCGCCGTCGCGAAAGCCGCCGCTTGGTGTTCGCCAATGCTTGACCTTGTTTCACCGACGCGTGCCGCATCAGACGATGCCGTCATCAAGCTTGCCGTTATGGCGGTGGGCGGGCAGGGCGGCGGCGTGCTGGCCGACTGGATCACCGACGTTGCCGAGCGCAACGGCTATGTCGCGCAATCCACCTCCGTGGCTGGCGTGGCGCAGCGCACCGGCGCCACTATCTATTATATCGAAATGTGCCGGGACACTGGGCGCATGCCGGTGTTCGCGCTGTCGCCTTCGCAGGGCGACGTCGATATTCTGATGGCGGCCGAACTGATGGAAGCCGGCCGCGCCATCATTCGTGGCTTCGTCACGCCCGAGCGTACCACGCTGATCGCCTCGTCTCATCGCATCGCCGCCGTTTCGGAAAAGGTAGCGCCGGGCGATGGCAGGGCGTCGTCGCAAAAGGTAATCGAGACGGCGGAAGCCGCGTCCAAACGCTTCATCTCCTTCGACATGGAAAAGATCGCGGTCGATAATGGCTCGATGATCTCGGCCAGCCTGCTCGGTGCGCTGGGTGGATCGGGCGCGCTGCCGTTCCCGCGCAAAAGCTACGAACAGGCGATCGGTGCCGGCGGGCGCGGCGTGAAGGCCAGCCTTGCCGCCTTTGGCGCGGGCTTTGACCGCGTGCGGGGCGGTGCCTCACCTGTGGCGTCTGGCCCGGTAGCTTCGGTTTCCACGGCGGAGCATGCCGCGATTTTGGGGCCGGTGAGTGGCCCGCAAAAACTGCTGAGCGGTTGGCAAGCGCTTGCTGACCGGGTTGCCGCGCTGCCCGGGCCCGTCCGCGATATGGCGCGGCGCGGCCTGCAAAAGGTGGTCGATTACCAGGACCTTGCCTATGGCCGCGACTATCTCGACCGGCTCGACCAGGCCGTGGCGCTGGACAGCGAGGGCCAAGGCTACAGGCTGTCGATCTCGGCGGCAAAGCATCTCGCCAATGCGCTGTGCTACGACGACATGATCCGCGTCGCCGATTTGAAAACGCGCTCGACGCGCGGCACGCGGGTGCGCCGCGAGGTCGGCGTGAAGGAAGGTTCGATCCTTCAGGTGACGGAATATTTCCATCCGCGCATCGAGGAGTTCTGCGGCACGCTGCCGGCGGGGCTGGGGCGCTATATCGAGGCACGGCCGAAGCTTGCAGGGTGGCTGGATCGCCGCATCAACCATGGTCGCCGTATCCGGACAGACAGCTTCGTCGGCTTTGCCGGGCTGTGGTTCATCGGCGGCCTGCGTCGTTGGCGGCGGTCGCTGCTGCGCCACAAGGTGGAAGCAGCACATCTGGAGCACTGGTATCGGTTGGCGCTGGACCATGTGCCTGCGGACTACGCGCTCGGCGTCGAAATTCTCGATTGCCGCCGGCTGATCAAGGGCTACAGCGATACCCATGTTCGCGGGCAGTCGAAATTCGACCGCGTGCTGTCCAGCCTGGAGCTTCTCGAAGGTCGCGACGACGCCGCCGACTGGATAAGGCGTCTGCGCGAAGCAGCGCTCAAGGACGAGAAGGGGGACATGCTGGATGGCGCGCTGAAAACGGTGGCTTCGCTTTAGCACGCCACCTGCTTGGCCGCTCAACTCATCAGAAGGCTGCCTGGCGCGAACGATCGTGATGGGGGAGCGCCCCCGACGGCTGCTGATGCTGAAGCAATCTGTGAGGCAGAACTGCGCCCCACGATGCGTTTCGTCGCTGTGAAAAGCGGCATTGGTGCAACGAGGCTACCGCATAGATCTTTGACTTTGTAGCCTAATCAGCGGACGCGCTCGGACACTGGCCTTGCGACCAGCATGTTGCGGTTGGCGATTTTGATGTGAATGGCGATCTCGTTCTGCTGGGCGCCGAATGTGCGGGATGTGAGTTTGCCGTCGTTGATCCTCTTGATGCGGGAGATGACGGGGAACAGTAACGCGGTACAGGTTGAAGCTGACAATGTCGGTTCCGGCCAACTCCCTGGCAAACAGGCTGTTGCGACGTCCGTCCTCGGATCGCCGGACGATCAAGCCGAAACGCCGGCCTTCGTAAACGCCTTCGCTGTATCCCTCCGCAAGCTTCTCGAAAGCTGCATCGAACTCGGCATACTCCACTTCATTCCACCAGTATTGATCCAACAGACGCGCAGCGCGTCGGCCCGTGGCAGAAACGAAGTCGGCATAGGCAAGGCCTTCGCCGAAGCTCGGAAAACGGAAAGAAGCTTGTGCCGCTAGCCACCGTAGCGCTCGGTTTTGACAATGGAGGGGTCTAAACCGGCCAGCAGCGCGCCATCGGTCGCGATGTTGACGAAACCGTTGGACCCGCAAACGAATACTTGCGTGGGCCATCGGGTAAGCCGCGCTAGAATTTCTCGGACCATCACGCCGTCGATCCGTCGCGCAAAGTCCGATGCGCGGATCGGTCTCTCGCGCGTAATTGCCAGCGCCAAGACGAACGCCGGATCGCTAATTTCGAGGGAATGAAGCTCTTCTGAAAAGAGAACGTCTTCAGCGGTTCGAGCGGACAGGAGTAGCGCTGTCGGCACCAACTGGGCCAGTGCGCGACGCTGCCGGATCATTGCCATCAACGGCACGAGGCCGGAGCCTGCCCCGATCAACAGCACTGCGTCTATCGCAGGTTCAGGCCATAGGAAATGGCCGCCGAGCGGACCACGAAGCTCGATTTCGTCGCCGATCGCCGCGACATCGTGAAAGAACGGCGAAACTTCGCCATCCGGCAAGCGCTCGATAGCGAGCTCGACGGTCGGGGACGAGATTGCCGATGACGCGATCGAGTAACTGCGCATCGCACTGTAGCCATCAGGCGCAGTCAGTCGGACATCGACGTGCTGACCTGCAATGTGCGCGAACGGTTTGCTCAACCGAAGGAAGAAGCTCTTGATACTCGGGGTTTGCTGGACGATTTCGTCGATCACGCATGACTGCCACGCGATTTGCGCGCCGTTTTCAGTCATTGGTGTATCGCTGCTCGCGCCACGGATCGCCGTAGATGTGATAGCCATGCAGCTCCCAGAAGCCCGCCTCGTCACGTGTGGTGAACTGCAGCGCATTCACCCACTTGGCGGACTTCCAGAAGTAAAGGTGCGGAACCAGAAGGCGCGCCGGGCCTCCATGATCGCGCGGAAGCGGCTTGCCCGCATAGTTGAGGGCGACCATCGCTTTTCCCGAGAGCAGATCCGCAAGCGGGACGTTTGTCGAATAATTATCGTAGCAGTGCGCCAAGACGAAATCGGTGGGCCGATCGAGCCCTGCATCTGCAAGGATGTCTTCAACGAGTACGCCCTCCCAAACGGTATCCAGCTTGGACCAAGAGGTAACGCAGTGAATGTCTCTGGTCACCTTGGTCTTCGGTAGGGTGTTGAACTCGGCCCAATTCCACGCTTTGACGGGCTTCGGACCGATCTTGATGGTGAATTTCCAGTTGGAGGGCTCGACGCGCGGCGTGGGACCGGCCGTCAGAACGGGGAAGTCCTCCACGAGATGCTGACCCGGCGGAATCCGATCGGACTGGTCACCGCCTGAGCCGCGGCCTATGAATCCTCTGGTGACCATGGTGAACTCCCTTGCTTGTCACGACAGACCGCGACCGGCTTCATTTCAGGATCTTGCGCAAGACCTTTGCACGTATCGCCGCCGAACGGACCGATTGACTGAAACTTAAATTTCCTGATGCGCCTTCAGGATCGCTAAGATCTCGCTCAGTATGAGCCGTGACGATCGAACATAGACTATAGCGTCAGGCCAATATGATTTCCCAATATCCTGTCGCTATAGTTTTCATAGCTTCACATCAGCATTGCAGCACATAGGCGCGGGCCGCCCGTCACTCCCATTCTTTGGCTGCCATGCCTCCGAGCTACGTAAGCGCGACCCATGACTGATGGCGGTAAGGTATAGAAATTATGTCGCTCCGCTATTGGAAATAGCTACCCGCATACCTTCATAGTGTGATGCGAAAAATCTTTGAATCCCGAGTATAGTTCGGAAGAATGTCGATCTGATCGATAAAGACGTCAGGATACTGGGCGCAAACAAGGTCGGAGTTCACGTGCCGTCGCGACGTGCGATCACCGAGCTTCTGCATCGGAATTGGAGGATCAGATGAGCGTGGCCGAACGACAAGCGCCTGAGCTGCGGGTGCAGAAATGGATTGGCGAGGATGGAGAAAGCATTGCGCCGCTCAAGCTGTCGGATTTCGGGACCGGCCCAAAGATCTTGTTCGCCTTCCAGCACTGGTGTCGGGGCTGCCATTTGCATGGGTTTCCGACGCTGCAAAGGCTGCATGGCGCTTTGCGTCCCAAGGGCGTGGGGTTCGCTGTGGTCCAGACCGTTTTCGAAGGAGCGCATGAGAACACCTTCGAGAAGCTGCGCGTGAACCAGCTCAAGTATGAGCTTCCTGTCGCTTTCGGTCATGACGAGCCACCGGTCGGCGCGAGGCTTCCCACATTCATGGAAGATTACGGCACCCGAGGAACGCCTTGGTTCACGGTTATCGATGCTGGCGGCCGAATCGTTTTCTCGGACTTCCATCTCGACGCGGACCGGCTAGTGAAGGAACTGGAGTTATCATAACCAGTGCGGCGTTGGCTCATCCTGATGCCACCCATTTCGTGATGCTCGCCATAGGCTTTGCCGGCGGCATCTATACGCTGCCGATCCTCACAGCCCCTCAAGCGTCGGACACAGCAGCGCTTCAGATTGTCAAGACTGAAGCGCTCTACGCAGGGAGCCTCGTTCGCAATCTCAAAGGCAGCGACCTGCTTCATTGGGGGAAGGCGAAATCCGGGTCTCGCGCAATCTGATCGCACACCTGGGACGTTTCGCCCGGCGCGATCAGCGCTATGATGTCCTTCTACTTTGATTTGATGCCGTTGCCAAAATAGTAGGTCCGATCGGTTGCGTCCCTAAGGTCGGTGGGGCTGATCGTCAGTTCCCCCTCTGCCGGGCGGCGAACGTCGCGCTGCGTCGCGACCCAGGCATCGGCAGACTGGAGTGTCGAAAGCACGCTTTCGGCGCCCTTGACGAGATAGTGGCCGGGAATAATCGCCTTGGGACGATATCGCGCCTTGATCGCCTCAATATCCTCATAGGTGAGGATGTGCTGCGAGTCGTCGATCGGCAGGATCATGACGTCGGCGTTCATCAAGTGGCGGTCCAACGCGGCCGACGGCACAGGCCGGTTGTCACCCCAATCGACAATACGTAAGCCGCCAGTCTCGATAAGCTGAAGCGTGTTGTCGAAGGCAAGCGGGTTGTCCGGCGGGCAGAAACTCGCACCGAGCTCGCCCGCGAGTTCGTCCCATTTTACGTCGCCTTCCGAATGGCACTGATGCTTGTCGGCAAGCCCGGTTATTTTCACATCGCCCAATGCAAACGCCCCAATCGGACGTTCGAGCACCATGAGAGCGTGCGGTCGGTGGACCGCATCGTGATCAAAATGTGCGTGCGTGGATATGACCAGGTCGACGGGAACCTCGGGGAACTCGTGCGGGAACCAATGGCCCCAAGCGCCGCTCGGGTCGTTTCGCCAAGGGTCTAGCAAGACCGTGATGCCGCTCGGCGACGTGATCTTGAAGGCCATGTGCGCATAAAACTCGATCTTGACCGAACCCGCCTCGGCCGGGTCGCCGCCGCGCGTCTGCGCCGCGATCAGCGCATTGTTGTTCTCGGGAAACTGGTAGCCGCGCGAACCTTCAACGACTTGCGCCAGCGCCGGACTGCTCGCCAAGAGCAGGAGGCCGGTCATAAGATGTCTGATCATGGTTCTATGTTCCTTTATGGTATTGCATGGCGGCTCCTGTCGGCGGCGACGCGCGGACAGGAGCCGGGACGGGGGAAGTGACAGGTATAGCCGCCAGGCCGCTTCTCCAGATAATCCTGGTGCTCCGGTTCGGCCTCCCAGAAATCGCCGACCGGCTCGACCTCAGTGACAACTTTGCCATCCCACAGCCCGGAGGCATCCACATCGGCGATCGTATCCTCGGCGACTCGCTTCTGCTCCTCGTCGACGTAATAGATGCCCGACCGGTAGGAGAGCCCACGATCATTGCCCTGGCGGTTCTTCGTCGTCGGATCGTGGATCTGGAAAAAGTATTCCAGGATGTTCCGGTAGCTCGTCACCGCCGGGTCGAAGATGATCTCGATCCCCTCGGTATGCGTGCCGTGATTGCGATAAGTGGCGTTCGGAACATCGCCGCCGGTGTAGCCAACACGAGTCGAGACGATGCCGGGCTGCTTGCGAATTAGGTCCTGCATGCCCCAGAAACATCCGCCTGCGAGAACAGCGCGCTGATGCATGTTAAGCCTCCTCTACCTGATCGAGATATTCGCCGTATCCCTCGGTCTCCATTTCGTCGCGTGGGATGAAGCGAAGGGACGCTGAGTTGATGCAGTAGCGCAGACCGCCGCGGTCGGAAGGACCATCCGGGAACACGTGGCCGAGATGGCTGTCGGCGTGTATCGACCTGACCTCCGTCCGGATCATGCCGTGTGCGCTGTCCCGCACCTCGTTCACGTTTGCCGGAACGATCGGCTTGGTAAAGCTGGGCCAGCCAGTACCCGAATCGAACTTGTCCGTCGAAGCGAACAGCGGCTCTCCCGACACTATGTCGACGTAGATGCCAGGCTCCTTGTTGTCGTTGTACTCTCCCGCGAAGGGCCTTTCGGTGCCCGACTCCTGGGTAATCCGGCGTTGCTCGGGGGTCAGGCGGTCAACTGCGGTCTGTGACTTTTCAAACTTCATAATAGTCTCCAATAATCATCTAGAGGGCCAGACACACTGCCGTTTATTTTGTCAGTCATTGCGCTGACTATCGCAGTGCGCCTTAGATTTATCCAATACGCTGTGCGTATAGTTTCCATAGCGCCGAAGCTCTTCATGTCGTGATTCAGTTCCACTCGTACCGGGCTGCCAGCTGCGCGATCTTCCGTATCTCGACCGTTGCCGCGGAGCCGGATACGGTCGCGATCACGACTTCGCGCTCCAAGACAAATCCGTCGATCGGCCGAGTGACGAGGCCGTGCACCGTGGCCGATCGTTCCGGAAGAATGCATATGGCGTGGCCGTCAGCGACGACCCGTTGCACCCAGTCCTCGCGATCTGATCGAAAGCGGGGTTGCATGAGCAAGTCCCGTCGCTCGAAGTGATCGAGGATCTGATCGCGAAACTCGCATTTCAGGCGATCGACGAAAGGAAACTGGAGCAGGTCTTGGCCGCGCACGATCTCACTGGCAGCCAAGGGATGGTTTGCAGAACAGCCGAGCACGAAGCGCTCCCGAAATAGAGGACGCACATCCAGCTTGCGTTCCGGTCTTGTTTCACGCGGCAGGATGCACGCGTGGTATTTTCCTGAAAGCACCTCCGATGTGTCCTCGTTCGACTGGAGCGAGTGCAGCTTGATTTCGATGGATGGCATCTCCGCTAACGCGCTCTCGAAAAACGCCGTAAATTCCTTTGGTCCGACGGTGGGCGCGACGGCGACATCCAGCACGCGGTGCCCCCCCATCGCCCAGTTCTCAGAGTGATTGCGCACGCTCTTCATCGCGACCACCATGCGCTGAAATTCTGCCTCGACGTCCTGGCCAAGGCCAGTCAGGCGGCTGTTCTTCCCGTCGCGATAGATCAGTGGCCCGCCAAACTCATCTTCCAAGCGGCGGATCGCGCGGGTTAGACTTGGCTGTGACACACCGCTCAAGCGAGCTGCTGCTGTGAAATTCAGCGTCTCGGCCAAGTTGATGAAATAGCTGACTTGATTGAGTTCCATAGTCCTTTGGCCCATGCGCCTGACTGATGCCTCTTCCGTGAGACCGCCTTCGGAAAGCAGTTCGCAGAAGTATGCTCGGCGCATATAATCATGGGCTAGGGGCTTGTCTATATGCGCCAAGCATATAAATGATCTCCTGAGGTGACGACTACTGGTTGGCGGTGCGCTCCGCTCAGCTCCGTCGAAGGTTCTGAGAGCGCAACCGCCAAGCCGCGTGCTGGAGGTTCGATGGACATGGCAGAAACAACATTCACGTTTGCTAGTGGGGCTGGCTCTCAGCTTTCCGGGCACCTCGAGCCGCCAGAGGGGACGCCGCGGGGTTGGGCGATTTTCGCCCACTGCTTCACCTGCGGGAAGGACAGTCGCGCCGCCGTTCACATCTCGCGCGCGCTGTCGCGTGCGGGCATCGGGGTCTTGAGGTTCGATTTCGCCGGAACCGGGATCAGCGGTGGGCCGGGGGAACCTGTGAGCTTCGCGTCGGACGTCGAAGACCTTCGGGCAGCCGCACAGGCTATGACTGCGGCGGGTATGAGCCCTTCCCTCCTCGTGGGGCACAGTCTGGGTGGTATGGCTGCAATCGTAGCCGCGGCAGACCTGCCAGACATTGCCGCAGTGGCGACGATCGGCGCGCCTGCCGACCTCCAGCATATCTTGCGCCTCTTCCGACCGGATGATCTCGACACTATCGCAAGCGAGGGCGAGGCCTCGGTGGAGATCGCCGGCAGACCCTTCCTCATTCGCCGCAGCCTCCTACAGGCAATTGAAGGGATCGACGTCGAGAAGGCCATTGCCACCTTGCGACGTCCGGTGCTGGTCATGCATTCTCCGCTAGATCAGGTGGTCGGCAAGGGCTTTCCGCTCGAACGGGCGAGCACGACCGTGCAGCACGAGAAGGTGGCGGTCATGATGCCGTCCGATCGATTCACCCGCACCATCGTCCTAGATGGCCCGCTGAGTGATGATCAGCGCGCTCGGATTCTCGAGATTGCTGATCGATGTCCCGTTGATTTAAGTCTTATCCGGGGTTCTGACGTGCAGACCGAGCTCTCGAGCACCAGTCAGGCTGCGGATACCACGAGGCTGGCTTGACCTTGGCGCACACTGAGAAAGGCGAACGGACTGTGAGCCAATCAGCTACCGGTAATGAGGCGTCCGCAACAGAGCGAGCAATTCTCGCAGGCGGCTGTTTCTGGGGCATGGAGGATTTGCTGCGCCGAGCGAAGGGAGTCGTATCGACGCGTGTCGGTTACATAGGCGGTGAAATGCTTGATCCGACCTATGCGAGACATTACGGCCATGTGGAAGCGGTGGAAGTGACCTTCGACCCATCCGTTCTCAGCTATCGCTCTCTCCTGGAGCTCTTCTTCCAGGTCCACGACCCCACGACCTACGAGCAACAGGGCAGCGATGTCGGTCCGAGCTATCGATCGGCGATTTTCTATACCACCGAGGTGCAGATGGAGGTCGCCTTGGCGACCATCGCCGAGATCGAAGCATCAGGTTGCTGGCCTGGCCCGGTCGTGTCGGAAATCAATCCGGAAGAACCCTTTTGGGAGGCGGAGCCAGAGCACCAAAAATACCTAGTGCGCTATCCTGGGGGCTATAGCTGCCACTTCGCGCGCCCGACCTGGCGTTTGGAACGATCAGTTCGGTGAGCAAGTCGGAGATGCCCTCTTGGTTCACGAGGAATAGGGTCGCAAGCGCGAAGCGCCGCTACGGGCCGGACTATTGCCATGATGCCTGAGTTCATGATCGCTGGCCTTTGGGGTCTGTTGTCGGGCAGCGGACTTCTGGTTGGAGCGCTGCTGGCAGAGGCAATGATTCTCCCAAGCTTTCGAGAAGGCGCCGCCGTTCATCGGCCTGATCACGGTTGTGGGCTTTCTGGCGGCTTATCTTATCGCTCAGCATTGAGCTGCCGCAATTGCGAACCTCCTACGCGTCGTAGTTCTTCTCGCGGTCTACACCTCGCTCATGCAATTCGGCATCGATGGGGCAGTTCGCGCAGCCCTCGTAGCAGCACAGGCGGCAGATGCGGTATGAATGCTCGAGGTTTTCCAAGCGATTGCGCAGAACGCGTTCAGCGATGTCGCATAAGATTTTCAGTTCGTCTGGATTCAGGATCGATAGCCCTTCGGCAATCACTTGATCGCGCGAGGCCAGGACCTCGCCGCTCGCGACCTTCCCGGCTGGAGTAAGATAGAGGGAACGCGTGCGCCCGTCTGTAGAATGCTCCCTACGCTCGATCAATCCCTCAATCGCCAATCGATCCACCAGGCGAACGGTCCCTGCATGTGAAAGGCCCACCCCGACCGCAAGCATGCGGATCGAGAGCCCGGGCTTGTGCGCGAGCAACGCCAGCGCTGAGGCGGCGGGTCCAGCTTCCGGCGCCCGCGATGAACTAGCGCGAACTATGTCGTCGCTGATCATGAGTGCGAGCGCCCCGAAAATATTTCGATCTCGAGGTCCATCCATTGCCACATCTATATGTGCGCGGAGCATAGACAGCAAGCCGTTCCCTTCTCCTCCATGGATCATTACTTATGCGGGCACCGTTAAGTTTACAGTGCCGCTCGAGCAGCACCGCAGGACTATCGCGAGTGCGTGGTAGAATATCGAGCTCAGATAATCTGCACGCACCCTGCCGGGCCGTTTGGCCGACAGGGGGCGCAGCTATCTGAGAGCAAACTACGCCCCACAAGGGTCAGGCTCCCATCCTTGGCGACTTTAAGTCGAGCGCAATCGAGATTGGTCGGCAGCCCTGCCCGAACCCATCCGCCCGAGCCCGATAAATGATAGATTCATTTCCATGTCCTTATGCGTCGCCCGGATCGGCGAAGTGCGCGGCGAGGCCTGTTTGGCCCGGAGCAACGTGTTGGGCCATGCTGTGGCGATCGGGGAAGTCGCCACCGTTTTGCGATCGGAAGGCGATCGGCTTGTCGGTGAATAGCCCGGCGAGACGCACACGCCATGCTGCCTTGATCGCCTCCACTTCCTCCGCCGTAGATACATGACCCGCGCCATAGACCGCGTGCGTCGGGAGCACGTCCATGCCGGGGTAGAACAGTGCGCCATGGGTTAGCGGAAACAGCAGTTGATCAAGCGGCCCGTTGATACCCCGCGGGCCATAGTCGGCCGCTGGGCCGCCTGCCTGCACGTTGACCAGTGCTCGCTTGCCCTTGAGTATGCCCTCCCCAAAGCGGAACTGGTTGGAGCCATTCTGATAGCCGTAGGCAAAGCCGAAAGCATAGACCCGCTCTATCCAGCCCTTTAAAATGGCGGGCACGCCGAACCACCATAGCGGGAATTGCAGGATCACAGCATCGGCCGCGAGCAGCTTCTGCTGCTCAGCGATCACGTCGTGCGTCTGATGCCCGCTTGCGTAAGCATGGCCCGATTCCATGATGAACGACAGCCGTTCGGGATTGTCACGGACTGGAAAGTCATCGGCATCGTAGACCGCCTTCCACTTCATGCCGTAAAGGTCCGAATGGACCACGGTGTGTCCCGCTGCCGACAACGTCTCAGCGGTCACGTCGACCAACTGCCGTGTCAGCGAAGTGGGCTCAGGGTGCGCGTAAACAATAAGAACTTTCATGATGATCTTTTCTGATAGTTGGGGGGTTGTCAGCATTCGACGACAATCTTGCCGAAACGGCCGTCGAGACCCTGCTGCGGATGAGCCTGAATAGCTTTCATAGGCGAACTGGTCTTCGTGCCGTCGATTGAAGCGCCGCAGGACTTAGCCCGCTTTCAGGCAATGTAGTGCGGCAACTTCGGGTGTTGAAATCAAACGTTTTATGTGTCGTTATCGACACGATGGATACCAGGAACCTCGATCTCGGACTTCTCGTGACGCTTGAGGCACTGCTTGCGGAGCGCAACGTTACACACGCCGCGCGCCGGCTGAACCTCAGTCAGCCGGCCTTGTCGGCACGGCTGGCAAGACTTCGCGATGCACTCGGCGATCCGCTCCTGATCCCGGGTCAACGCGGAATGGTTCTGACCCAGCGGGCACTCGAGCTAATGCAGCCACTGCACGAGGCACTGGAGGGTGTTCGCCGCGTCATCGAGCAAGGAGCGACGATCAATCCGAAGACCCTGCGTGCGACCGTGGTGATCGCGGCGAGCGACTACGTGCAGTATGCGCTGCTGGCACGCTACTCGGTCGCCTTGCGGGCCGAGGCGCCGATGATCCGCATCGCCTGGCGGGCGTTAGACATGATGGTACTCACGACACAGTTGGAGCGTGGCGAGGTGGACCTGGCCTTGGGAACGCCCGAACAGGCGCCGGCTGCGATGCGCCAGCGCCAACTCTACGAGGAGGAGTATGTGGTCGTCGCGCGACAGGGGCATCCGGCCGTACGCGGTGTCCTTGATCTGGACTTGTTCTGCGCGTTGGACCACGTCGTCGTTTCACCTCAGGGCGGCGGCTTTGCCGGTCCTACCGATGCGGCTCTTGAGGCGATCGGCCGCCGTCGTACCGTCGCCTTGTCCACATCAGGCTTCTTGATCGTGCCGGAGATCGTGTCACGATCCGATATGATCGCGCTAATCCCACGCCGAATCGCAGACGGTTGGTCAGACCGGGTGCAGGTGCTGGAACCGCCGCTCCACATACCCGGATTTGTCATCGCCAGTATCTGGCACGAACGCACGACCAGCCATCAAGCACAAAGCTGGCTGCGTGACAGGCTCGTTGCGTTGGCACAAGGGTAGCCACCCTTCCGTCTTGTTCACCAACGTCCGCGAGGTTGGGCGAGACGGTGAGCGCCTCCATGCTTTTGCTCGGCCGCATGGCAGCGTTCGTGGTGCCGAAGCGTGCTGACCGGCAAATCAGATCGCCTCTTACCGCGCCGTCACGCAGGCGGGGCTGCTTGCGTGCCTGCCATGAGTGCGGCAGGCGAGTAGCGAGAAGGAGCATGCCCAGCCCCGCCGCCGCCATCGCAGCTCCCGCGACCGCGATGCCAGGGTAGCCGCCAGCGCTCAGCACGGCTCCGCCGAGCGCGTTGCTGAGGTTGAACGCGCCGATGTTCATCGCGGAGGCAGCTATCAGTTGTTCAAGAATTCAACGATCGCATCGGCGATTTCACTGGCATGCGTTTCGAGTGCGAAATGCCCCGTATCGACAAAGCGGACCTTTGCGTCCGGCAGGTCCCGCTTGAACGCTTCGGCGCCGGGCGGCAGGAAGAAGGGGTCGTTCTTGCCCCAGATCGCGAGCAGCTTTGGTTGGTGCTCGCGAAAATACGCTTGGAAGGCCGGGTAAAGCGCCACGTTGCTTGCGTAGTCGAGCATCAGATCGAGCTGCACCTCGTCTGCGTCCGGCCGCTCCATATACCAGATATCGAGCGCGATTCCATCCGGCGAAATGGTCGCCGGATCGGCCACGCCATGCTCATATTGCCAACGGATGGATTTGGGTGTCAGCATTTCGCTCAGCGCCTGCCTGTTGGCGTCGCTCGGATCGCGCCAGTAGCGTTCGATCGGATTCCAGCCGTCGCTCAGCCCCTCCTTATAGGCGTTGCCGTTTTGCGAGATGATCGCCGTCACGCGCTCGGGATGGGCCATCGCAAGACGTAGGCCGACTGGCGCACCGTAATCAAAGACGTAGACCGAGAACCGATCGAGGCCGAGCACCTGCGTGAAACGCCCGATGATCTTGGCGAGGTTTTCGAAGGTGTAGGTGAAGCTGCTCCGCGCCGGCAATGCCGAGAGCCCAAACCCCGGCAGGTCGGGCGCGACCAGATGGAAGCGGTCCGCCAGCAGCGGGATCAGATCGCGGAACATGTGGCTGGACGTGGGAAAGCCGTGCAGCAGCAGCAAGGTCGGCTTCGAACGATCTCCTGCCTCGCGGTAGAAGACTTCATAGCCGTCGACGTCGATTGTTCTATAGGCGGGATGGGTCATATGCGTGCTCCATGGTTGCCGAACGCCTGGCGTCCGGGTTGATAATCGTGAGGAATATGAAAGCGCGACCGGACTAGAAACCGAGGTCGCTCAGACCGCGGTGATCGTCAGGACGTCGGCCGAGCGGCCAGTGGAAACGACGATCGGCATCACGGATCGGCGTATGGTTGATGCACGCCAGACGGCGACGCATCAGACCCTCGTCGCTGAACTCCCAGTTTTCGTTGCCGTAGGAGCGAAACCAGTTTCCGCTGTCGTCGTGCCATTCATATGCAAACCGCACCGCGATGCGATTGTCCTGGAAGGCCCAGAGCTCCTTGATGAGCCTGTAGTCCAATTCGCGCTGCCATTTGCGTTCGAGAAAGGCGGCGATGGCCTCCCGGCCCTGGAGGAATTCGGAGCGGTTCCGCCAGAGGCTGTCGATGGTATAGGAGCCTGCGACCCTAGCGGGATCGCGGCTGTTCCAGCCGTCTTCGGCAAGCCGGACTTTTTCGAGCGCGGGTTCAATCGTGAAGGGCGGCAGCGGCGGGCGCTGAATGTCCATTATCGTTCTCCTTGGGAGGCGAGCCGCGCTTGCAGGGCGGCGTTCTCGGCTTCGAGTTGCGCGAGGCGCTGCTGGAGCGGTCGCACCGCTTCCGCCACCTCGGCTTCCGTAAAGCGCGGAGTGATGTGCTGCGGACAGTTCCAGTCGAAGGCTTCGAGTCGCAGCCGAAAGATGCGTTCTGACTTCGCCCGATAATCGGGAATGGCAACGAGCTTGCTCAGAATGGGATCGGCGTCGAGCGCAATGACCTCGACATGCGCGTAGATCTTCAAGCGGGCACGATGGGTGTAATCCATCAGGAACAGGCAGGCACGATCATTCGAGGCGACATTGCCGACGCTGATATATTGACGATTGCCACGATAATCAGCGAAGGCCAGCGTGCGATCATCGACCAGCCTGAGAAAGCCAGGCGGGCCACCGCGATGTTGCATGTATGGCCAGCCGGTCTCGGATACCGTAGCCATGTAGAAGCTGTCGCGGGCCGCGATGAAGGCGGCCTCGCCGTCAGTCAACCGATCGAACTCGCGATCCCCTTTGAAATCCTGCCAAACGTGATCGGCACCCATCTCTGCCTGGGCAGCGCGGACGCTCGGTGTCACAGCAATATCTAGGAAGCTATAGGACATGACAGGTTTCCAGTTCGAGAAGTGGGCGGGCCGAGCGGAGGTCACGCGGCCCGCCAAGGCCGTCAAGTGGCTGCGGCGTTGACCTCGACGACGGGGAAGTCGATTTCGGTCTTGGCAACCTCGTTCAGGAAGTTGGTGAAGCTGTTCTCGGCGACTAGCGCAACGATCTCGACGAGCTGCGCGTCGGTAAAGCCGGCGTCGCGAACGGCAGCGATGTCGGCATCGCTCACATGGCCACGCTGCTGCGCGACCTTGAAGGCGAATTGCACGGCTGCATTAGCCTTGGGATCGCTAGATGCCCCCTTGCGGTTCATCGCGATTTCTTCCGGGCTGATCTTCACTAGGTTGAGACCAATATAAGTGTGAGCCGAGAGGCAGTAGCCGCAACCGTTTACTTGCGCGACAGCCAGGGCGATTCGCTCGCGGGTCTTGACGTCGAGGGTTTTGGACAGGGCGCCCTGGAAGCTGGTGAAGGCGGTGAGCGCCACAGGGCTGACGCCGATGAGGCGGAACAGATTTGGAACGACGCCCAGCTGCTTGTGGACGGCATCCAGCGTTGGCTTCGAGGCTTCCGGTGAATTGTCGCGGGTCGGGATCGCAATGCGGGACATAGACTTTCTCCTTTGGTTCGCGAACTCATCCGGTTCGACAGGAGGAGGTATGCTCCATTTCATTCGGCTGCATAATCAGCTAACATCGGTTATAACCTCACCATTATCCGGGAAGATAGATGGACCGACTGGAAGCAATGTCGCTGCTGATAGAAGTTGTGGATCGGGGGAGCTTTTCCGCAGCAGGTCGGTCGCTCGGTGTGCCCGTCACGACCGTCAGCCGAAAGATTTCCGATCTGGAGGCGGCGGTCGGCGCAAAGCTACTGATCCGCACCACGCGCAAGATCGATCTGACCGACGCCGGTATCACCTACCTCAGGGCAGCACGCCGGATTATCGATCAGGTCGAAGAGGCCGAACGCGAAGCCGCGGGAGAATTTACGGTTCCAAAAGGCGACCTTGTCATCACCGCGCCGGTTCAGTTCGGTCAACTGCACGTCCTGCCGGTCGTGAGCGACTTCCTTGCGCTGTTTCCCCAGATCAATATCCGCTTGTTGCTGCTGGATCGCCACGTCCACCTTGTCGAGGATCACGTCGATATGGCGGTCCGCATAGGAAGACTTCCCGACAGTGCGATGATCGCGACCGGGATCGGATCGATGCGCACCGTCGTCTGCGCGAGCCCGCATTTTCTCGCCGGACACGGCATGCCGCAGACCCCGAGTGACCTGGCGAAGCTGCCCGGCGTGACATTCGATGGGCCGATGCCCTCACCGTCGTGGCAGCTCAGGAACCCGAAAACGGGAGCGTCGATTGACATTCCCATCGTCTCGCGGCTGTCCGTGACAACGATGGGGGCGGCAGTGGCCGCCGCGGTCCGCCATGTCGGCGTGACGCGCCTGCTGCATTATCAGGTGGCGGAGGCGGTCAAGGCTGGGACGTTGCGGATCGTCCTCGAGGAATACGAGCCGGAGCCAACGCCGGTGAGCCTGGTGCATGCCGCACGAGGCCAGATGGCGCTCAAGATGCGCCGCTTCCTGGATTTCGCCACGCCCCGATTACGCTTAATATTTCCGGAGTTTTAGGACGGATTGCCGGGCAAGGGCCGCCCTTCGGAGGATCACGATCTGGCGCTGTCATCGCTAACCGGAGTGGTCTAGAGGGTTTTGTTGCAACGGCTGATTGGAAGCGCAAAGAGGGCCAGTCCGAGGCCAATTATGCGGCAAGAATTGCGAATTGCTCGGCCAGGGACGGATTCGGATTAAAGGCGTATCTGGCCTGTCGCTTGCGCATCATATGGACCATCTCGATGCCGGACAGGATGATCGCGGCTGATGCCTGTGATTTGAATCCAAGCATTGGCCGGATGCGGCGCTTGATGCGCCGATGATCCTGTTCGATCCGGTTGTTCAGGTATTTACTCTTGCGGATTTCGATCGGCTTCAGCCGGCGCCGAGAGCGATCCTGCAAGATGGGGTATCCGGCTTGAGCCTCACTTTCTGACGATGATGGATGGTAGGAGAAAGGTGCTGCGCTTCGACCGGATGAACACCGGATCGGAAACCATTTGCCCCCGATTGATACAGCAATCCTTCAATCGATTGAAAAGGCGTGAGAAAATTGTGGCGACGGGACTCGATGGCTCAATTTCAACCACCGGACTCTTGGTCCACGCGAAAAAACTTCGTGATTGGAAAGTGCGGTGTGGCTCACCCACATCGGGGTTGTCCGAACGACGCGCTTTCCTCCCAAGACACGCCGTTTGACGGACAGGAATGAAAATCTGGAGTTTTTAAAATGAAGATCATTGCTCTCACCACCGCCGCTCTCCTCGTTGCCGCCGGCAGCGCTTTCGCAGCGAACGACCATTTCAAGACACCGTCGGCCCAGTCCTCGACCGTTGACAGCACCTACACGTCTTCGGTGAAGTCCTCGGTTAACCCGAGCGTCTACGTCGGTCAGCCGGTCGCCGATACGGCCGATAGCCGCACGCACTGGGGCAACAACTAATACCGGACTGGAAACGGCATTTCGTTTCCTTTCCCTTTCGATGCCCTGAAAATTGACCGGGTGTCGAAAGACTTCCTCAACAGAGCGGCGGGGCTGTCCCGCTGCTCTCTATTTTTATCGACCGTCCATCGCGTTGTGCAGAAGCGGTCTGCCCTATAAAATGGGCCCGCCTATAGAAGCGGCTTGGCCTATAGAAAAGGCTTTGCCTTCATCGTTGCCGGCACCGGCACGCCAAGGCGCTTGAGGATTGTCGGCGCCAGTTGCAACTGGTCGAGCAGCACGTCCGGCTTCGGTTCCTTGCCCTGCCCGAAATAATAAAGCGCGAAATCCTGCATCTCGTTGTCGTGACCGCCATGATGGCCGCGATCGGTCTGGCCATGGTCGGCAGTGACGGTCACTTCGTAACCGGCTTCGCGCCGGCGCGGCAGGAAGGCGGCGAGCATGCCGTCCATGGCATATCAGGCGTGGTCCATCTCGGAGCAATCGTGGCCGTAACGATGGCCCATGGAATCCAGCGTACAGGTATGCAGGATGCCGTAGTCGATGGAAAATCGCTTGGTCAGCATCGTCAGCGTGGCGAACAGGTCGACGTCGCCCAGCGTCATCTGGTTGCGGGCGTTATAGCCCGTCATGGTGTGAAAACGGCCATGGGTGATCGGCCCGCCCGGCTCGTCATATTCCATGTCGTCCACCCCATCACAACCGTTCGATCGCGACAATTCGAATCCGCGACGCCTGTCTGAACTGACCGGGGAAGCGGTGGCAGCAAAGGGCGTCAGCGTTGCGGTTGTGCGCCTGCTTCAGGTGCATGATACCGAAAAGCAAGGGCTGCTCACCCCGATGATCGAGATCGCTCGCGCCCGCAGCTTTGCGGCTTATGTGGGTGAAGGCAACGAGCGCTGGTCCGCGGCCCATGTCAGTGACGTCGCCCGATTGTTCCGCCTGGCGCTTGAGAAGCATGAGCCTGGAGCGCGCTACCGCGCGGTCGCCGAGGAGGGCGTCCTGACTCGCGATGTCGCCGAAGCAGTCGGACTAGGCCTGGATATTCGTATGCGGTCTTTGTCGCCCGAGCAGGCTTCCGAGTATTATGGGCCGTTTGCGCATTTTGCTACTCTTGATCTGCCAGCGTCGAGCGAATGGACGCGCAAGAAGTTGGGTTGGAAGCCGACCGGTCCAAGCCTTCTCTCCGATCTCCAGCACATGGATTACCATATGGCAGCAGCCCACTGACGAATGGCGACGCAGCGGCCAGTCGGGTGCGGCGCAAAGCTCAGATACATGGGATACGTATGATGTCCTAGCTCGCCTTGTTGAGATCAGTCCTGGCCAGATGACGCTCGGCACCCGAAGCCATTGCTCTGCCCAAAAATGGATCCGGCAACAGAAATTCTCGCAGTTATTCAACTGCGAGTGTCAGCAGCGGCATCTGCATAGAGTTTAGGCGACAAGGTTTGTCTCCGAAAGCGCCGCTCAGTTGTGACGCTGCCACTAATATCGATGCCAAATTGGCGACGAGAATCCGTCGGGCGATAACAGTACCGCCAGCCCTGAAACGCATCCCGACCGGGGCTGCAACCGACTTCCCTGTCCGACTTCTGAAGGAGTGATTGCCGCTCATAGGACTTCGCCGGGATAAGCACCCCACAAGCGAATCTGTTTTCGGGTGCGGACTCACTAAAGCCACCATATGACGGCAGCGGCGAGGCTGATGGCGGCAATGAAGTTTTTTATGTTCCGGTCGAATCGAGTTGCGATGCGCCGCCAGTCTTTGAAGCGGCAGAACATGCGTTCGACGACGTTGCGCTGTTTGTAGATCGCGCGGTCATAATCGTATTGGATCTTGCGGTTCTTGCGGGGCGGAATGACGGGCTCGGTGCCACGCTCGACCAGCCATTCCCGCAGCGCCTGGCTATCATAGCCTCCGTCTCATACCTGACCTGTCCCGGACTTACGCCTTGTCAGCGTTCTGGGCCGCCTCGAATACAGCGCGTGCGGACGTCGTACCCGCTACATGCTCCGTACCCTCGGCTCCGAGGTCCATCCATCCTGAATTCACGGCCTCGTACATTTCTTCGGCAGGTCCGGTGTGGCCCTTCGGGATGCCGAACTGCTCGAACGCTTCCGACCACCCTGCACGCGGGACTGCAAAGGCATTCACGTCGACCTTCAGGACTTCACCCAATTGCTCGGCGACTTGATCCGCGCTGACCATGGAACCAAGCTCGACGACGCGATGCCCTGGCCAGGCGGGCCCGGTCAAAAGGGTTGCGACCTCCGCGCCGATGTCGTTGGTCGCGACCATGGTCGCTTTCCGGCTTGTCGGATTATTGTAGACCGGCAGCACTCCGCCCTGGGCGACATGCAAGCCGTAGAGGAAGTTTTCGAAGAATCCACCGGCGCGCACAAATGCGATTGGGGATGTCAGGTCACGAAAACCTTGCTCCAGAAGCGACAGGGCCGTGATCACCCCGTGCCCGCTGGTTCTGTTTGCGCCCATCGACGAAAGCGCAACCACGCGCGGCGGCGCTGCCCTGGCGAGCGCCTCGACATAGTGTGCGATCACGCCCTTTACTTCTTTGTAATCGGGCGAGGGCGCCCAGACAGCCGGCAACATGACGAACGCGCCGTCGACGCCCTCGAGCGCCCGCTCGATGGCGCTCGCATCGTTCCAGTCGCCGTCGACCAGTTCGACCCCTTGGTCCGTCCAGCTCGCCGCCTTCGCGCGGTCGCGGACCAGCGCGCGTACCTTCTTGCCGTGCGCCAGTAAATGCCTTGCCGTTGCGCCGCCCACTTTTCCCGTGATTCCCATTACTAAAATCATATGTTTTCTCCTGATGTTTAGGGACAGAGCACTGCCCCGGTTGGTTCAACGGATGAGCGGCAGAATGGCCCGGATACGGGGATCGCGCGCGTAGTTGCGGCGACATGCGACAACAGCCATCGAGACGCTACAAATCTCCGTCTTGCGACTTTTCGGCCTTGAGCCACGGACCTTGAACGGATGCGCCGAGGAGGCACAACGATGCAGCAAGCAGGACGAGATCCTTGAGAAGAAACTGGCCAGGCACAGCCGAGATCGCCGGAAATCCCCCCGCCATCGGCTCTCCTACGCCGGGCGTGCTCAGGAAGAACGTGAGCGTAATGAGATAGGTTATCGTGGACATCGCCGCCCCCAGGGCGGAGAAGATCGGCCTGATCGCGCCAGCGATGAGAGCGGCGGCAGTCGATAGCTCAAGCACCCCAATGATGTAACTTGCGCCCCTGATGCCAAACAGAACGTGCAGCCAGCTCATGAAGGGGCTGTGAGCGATGAACGGAGCAATGCCGTTTGCTTCATACGCAGTGAATTTCATTCCACCGAACCAGAGAAATATAACGACCAGAGCCCATCTGAGCAGCGCCAGAAGAACGAGTGATCCAACGCTTTTTTCAGCGATTTGCAGGCGAATCTGATTTACATGAATGGTCATTTGCAACGTCCTGTTTGAGTTGTTCCTCTGTGTCGGAGAGCAGCTTTGCTGGCAGCGCGGCGGAGCGCCGACAGCATGTCTTCGGGTTCGGGCCGGCGGGTATAGTCGGGGTTCACCTCAACGCGTCGGCAGGGCACATCACATTGACCATCGTCTCAACGAAACCGGCTTCGTCTGGGCCGAACGATAGATAGCCGAGTGTTGGCGACGGCAATCTAGTGGAAAGAGTACTCGCGAAAGCATCCTCGGCTTGGGAGGTGGCAGGTTCGGATGCTTCCGCGAGAGCCGCGGTGGTCGCGGTGGTACCTACCAGGACGCCTGGCGCCAGCGAAGCGGCTCCCGCGGCGGCAACGCCGAGAAAGTCCCGACGGTTCGGATGGAGAATTTTGTCGCTCTAGTCATTGGTCATTGAGGTTGCAGTCCACTTTCTTGGTTGCGGCAAAGGCGCATGCGCAATGGCTTCAACGTCGAGGAGGCCGCGTATGCTCGAACGGCCCGCTCAATGTCAGGATCGGACGTGGCGGACGAAATTAGAAATTCCCTTTGGACATGCTTTCGATAGCGTGAGGTATCGTCGTCCAAAAAAGCCAAATGCACTCCGTCATCGGGGAGCATTTCAAAAAGGTCCAGTGCCGAATTGTTTCGGATACAGCTGCGGCAGGCGGGACTCCCCACCGTTTATCAAGATGATTTTTGGGGCCAGGATGGATTGAAGGTAATTCCGTTTCTCAGCATGGCGCAGGCGACGTTGAGGAGGCGATCGGCGACCGATCGCAGGGCGCGGCCGTGGCTGTGACCTCGGCTTCGCAGGGCGGCATATTTGGCTCGGCTGTTGGGGTCGTGCTGAACCGCGACGCGAGCCCAATGGTACATGGCGTTGGCGAGCCGGTCATGCCAGGCTTGTCCTCTTATGACGATCAAGCTCTTGCCCGACCGCTTGGTGACGGGGGCGACACCTGTCAAACTGCGCAAGGCGGGCGGCGTAATCTCGCCGCCGCAGGGCATCGAAGGCCTCTGCGAGCAGCGTGGCGAGGACGATCCTTCCCACTCCCGGCAAGGATGCGAGGATCTCCACGTCATGCTGCTTTTGCTGCCCCGGTGTGTTGTCCTCGGTCTCCATGAGGCGGGCTGTCAGGATATCGAGGCGCTGATGCGCTTCCTTCAGTTGCCGGTTCACCAGGCGAATGCGCCTAATCAGCGTGACGATATGGGCGTTTGCGGCCTCGGTTGTGCCGGCGGCGACCCTTACGGACGGCTGGCGCAAGACGGTGAGCAGGTGGCCTGCGTCGAAGCGGCGGATACGATGGCGCTTGAGCAGTTTGGCGACCGTCGTCTCACGCATATGGGCGGCCTTGGCCGGCGTCGGCGCGGTCTCCCACAGATCGGCAGCCACTCTGCGCCAAGGTCGGCTTCGAGTTCGAGGATCGCTGGAAAGTAGCGCCAGAGTTGCTCGCACATGCGATTGGTGAGGCGATTGCGTTCAGCGCCCAGGTCTTCAGCGATGCGCGACCACTCGCGCAGTTCGATGACGACAGGATTGCCGAAGGCAAGCGGCCGGAAGCAACGCGGATCGGTGCGCAGGGCCGAGGCCATCACTTCGGCGTCACGACTATCGTCCTTGGCGCCGGAAAGCGTGAAGCGGTCGCGGAAGCGATCCATTTGCGTCGGGTTGATGGCATTGACCTTGAAGCCGCGCTCGATCAGCGTTTCGACCACGGGCCCGTGCGGAACCTCGATTGCAACCTGGATCTGCTGCTCCCCGACCGCGCCGCTCGCCGCGGTCAGCCAGGCCGCCATTGCGGCCAACCCTTCTCCGCCGTGCTTGAAGACCTTCTCGCCGATCTTTCGGCCGTTGCCATCGGTGAGAAACACGTGATGGCTCTCGGACGCCCAGTCGACTCCGGCGTACCATTGTCCTTGGTCCGTCATGCCTCTTCTCCTTTCATCCGTCCGAGCCATCGCGATCTTCGCCGATCCCTGTACTGGCGCTCGGACGAAAAAGGTCTCCGGCGCGGACTCCCCACGGGGCATCGATCGCGCCAATCCGATGGGGCACTCGTCCCACCTCGGTGGTCAGGCCACAGGGGAGAATTGGTTGCTCCCGACGAATCGGCTCGGTGCGGGAAAGCTACGCCAATTCGGGCCGTCGCCCGTGGGTCACGCTCCGTCTCGCTACGCTCCACTTCGCGCGACCCACGGCGTGCATCCCAAGAACTGCCTGAGAAGGTACAGGGAGATCGGCGTGTCTGGACGAACGGCGACGGATTGTGGATTCGCGGCGCGATTTGCGGACCTATTTTTCCGCCGCGGCGCCGCGGCCCGCGGCACTCCCGTCCCGCCATTTGAGGAAGAACGCGTCGATGGACAATCTGACTGCAACGCTGGTACGCCGCTTTCACACCTTGTGGATGCGACCGGTCGAAGGGAACTTTCTTAGTGCATTCGAAATGCCCGCGGGCCGCCGCATCGGTTTCTTCCCCGGTTCGACGATCTGAAACCTCGACGCCGAGGAAGCCGAGGCTTCAGCACAATCGTTGGATTCATGATGCAGTCCGTCGGCTTGAGACGCGCGACCGCCGCGCGATCGCCGGTGTCCGCGACAATCGTGGTCATTGCGCGGAGTTGATCTAGTTTTGAAGCCAAGGCCATTTTGGTCTGCCCCCTGAAAAGTGGTCCTCCCTTATGTATGGCTTTTGAGCCGATGGAGGACTTAAGAAATGGCCAGAAAGAGACACAGTGCGGAAGAGATCGTCA